>CAKZVL010000122.1 GCA_937922155.1 uncultured Paracoccaceae bacterium
AAAATGAAATGACCAAGGATCAGCATGATAAAGGGCATCACAAACGCAATCGCGAGCGCGTCAGCAAGGGGCAGGTACTGCAACCCCAGATACATCATTGCAATTCCACAAATCTGCAAAAGCGTGCGCAGCCAGATAAAACCCCGCACCTTTGGCGGGGATCGCAGCGAAAGCCCGTTCCAACGGGCAATCGGATAAAGACATACTCCTTGAACGGCAAAACGGACGATCAGGATCAGGGCGAGGCTAACCGTCCCGCCCAACAGCTTTGCAAGGCTATCACTGACCGGGGCCAGCAAGCAAAAGCCAAGCATCATTATAATGCCAAGGAAAGGGCGATCCGCGTTCATCGCATTACGCTAGGCAGGCAGGGGCGTGCTGTCCATTGAGAATGTCGCACCAATCGAACCGCCCTTAACAATTGGGCACATTCACCGCCAACCCGCCCAATGCTGTTTCTTTGTACTTATTGGACATATCTTCACCGGTTTGCCGCATCGTCTCTACCGCCACATCCAAAGAAACCAAATGCGTGCCATCACCGCGCAGGGCGAGTGAGGCCGCTGACACCGCCTTGATCGCGCCAAGGCCGTTACGTTCAATGCAAGGCACTTGGACCAAGCCTTTGACCGGGTCGCAGGTCATGCCAAGGTGGTGTTCGAGCGCAATCTCAGCGGCGTTTTCGATCTGTTCGGGCGTGCCGCCCAACACCGCACACAGTCCCGCCGCCGCCATCGCCGCAGCACTGCCGACTTCCGCCTGACACCCACATTCCGCCCCCGAGATTGAGGCGTTGAATTTGATCAACCCACCGATGGCCGCGGCAGTCAGCAAAAAGTCGGGTACCTTGGACGGGGTTGCGCCGGGCACATGATCTAGAAAATATCGGATCGTCGCGGGCACCACGCCCGCGGCACCATTTGTCGGTGCCGTGACGACCTGACCACCAGCGGCGTTTTCCTCATTCACGGCCATCGCATATGTGCTCATCCAATCGTTGATCGTATGGGGCGCGCTTTGGTTCATGCCCCGTTCGCCAAGCAGCGCATCATGAATGCCCTTGGCACGTCGCTTTACTTTCAGCCCGCCGGGCAATTCGCCGTTGGTAGCAAGTCCGCGATCGATGCAGGTATTCATCACCTCCCAAATCCGGGTCAAACCCTGATCCAAATCAGATCGTGAAATGCGGGACAGTTCGTTGGCGCGCTTCATATCCGCAATGCTCAAGCCTGTCTTTCGCGCCATCGCCAGCATATCATCGGCGGAAGAAAACGGATGTGGCACCGCTGGGCCTTGGTCCGTGTCCTGCCCTTCCGCCAGTTCCTGTGCCGTTAGAACAAAACCACCCCCGATAGAATAATAAGTCACCTCGCTCACAACATCGCCCTGTGCATCAAGGCCCCTCAATATCAGTCCATTGGCATGGCCGGGCAGGGCGGGGCCATAATCAAATTCAACATCCGTTTTAGGGTCAAACCGCAAGGGGCCAAGGCCGTCTGGCAAAACGTTCCGTTCCGCAGCAATGCGGGCCAGCTCTGCCTCTGCCTTGTCCGCATCGTAAGTATCAGCGGACATCCCCGAAAGCCCAAGGATCACAGCGCGATCCGTCGCATGGCCAATGCCGGTAAAGGCCAGCGATCCATGTAACGACGCCCGCACACCAGAAATCTGAAAAGGCAACGCGCGCAGATGTTCAAGAAACCGCCCTGCGGCCACCATCGGCCCAATGGTATGCGATGACGACGGACCAACGCCGACCTTGAACATATCAAAAACGGACAAGAACATGAGAACACGCTTTCCCTAATAGAGAGGCAAGCCGCCCTTGCCGCATGGATAAATACTATCGCAGGTGTCGCGTCGCTTTGTGACAAAACCGACGGTCTTTGGGCAAATTCGCCCATAGCCCTTGATCCCAGTTCGCCCTATAAGACGTCCAACACATCTGCGGAGGCCTCACATGTCGTCACAACTGTCCCCCATCGACAAAGCCAAATTCGTCGCGGCGAAAAAAGCTACGGACTATGTGCAATCCGGCATGAAAGTCGGCCTTGGTACGGGGTCCACAGCCGCGTGGTTGGTGCGATGCCTCGGCGAAATGGTGCAAGATCAAGGGCTTCGGATCAAAGGCGTGCCGACATCTTCGCGCACCGCACAATTGGCGCGGGATGTTGGGATCGATGTGATCTCTCTGGATGAGGCAAAGTGGCTCGACGTCAGTATTGATGGCGCAGACGAATATGACGCATCCCTGAACCTGATCAAAGGCGGCGGTGGGGCGTTGTTGCAAGAGAAAATTGTCGCGACGGCCTCTGACCAAATGGTGATCATCGCCGATATCTCCAAAAAGGTCGAAGCGCTCGGCGCGTTCCCGCTACCTGTTGAGGTCATCCCCTTTGGCTGGCAGACCAGCAAAACCTTGATCGAAGAAACCTTGATCGGTCTGGATGTCTTGGGTCACACTACAAGTTTGCGTATGAACGGCGAAGCACCGTTTGTCACGGATGAAGGCAATCACATCCTTGATCTCCACCTCAACCGGATCGGCAACGCGCGGCAATTGTCACTCGTATTGAACCAAATTCCCGGCGTCGTTGAAAATGGCTTGTTCATTGATATCTGTGATGCGGTTGTCATCGGCTATGGCGATGGTCGCGTCGAAGTCACCGACATCACCAAAGGCACGAATGAACAGTCGGCCTATGACTTCTTGGACGAAGACAACTTGTTCAGCGATGTTATGGACTAATCATTGACGCGTGAAGACGCTTCGCTTGTTCGTCTGAAACGACATACTTACCTCTCCCCGAGCAACTTAATTGAGGAACACTTCAAATGCCCGACTTCGACTACGACCTATTTGTTATTGGCGGCGGCTCAGGCGGTGTGCGCGCTGCGCGTGTTGCTGCGGCCACGGGGGCCAAAGTCGGGCTGGCCGAAGAATTCCGTATGGGCGGGACTTGCGTCATTCGCGGGTGTGTCCCGAAGAAACTGATGGTCTTTGCGTCCGGCTTTTCCGAAATGTTCGAAGACGCCAAAAGCTATGGTTGGGATCTGAAACCCGGTGGCTTTAGTTGGCCGAACTTTCGCACAAAGTTGCACGCAGAGCTTGACCGTCTGGAAGGCATCTATCGTAAGCTCTTGAACGGGTCTGGTGTGACGATCCACGATGCGCGCGCGGTTCTAAGTGATGCGCATACTGTCACGCTTAGCACGGGTGAAAATATCAGCGCCAAACATATCCTTATCGCCACCGGCGGCCACCCGTCATTGCCTGATATTCCGGGGGCTGAGCTTGGCATCACCTCAAACGACATTTTCCTTCTCGACGAAATGCCAAAGAAAATCCTGATTGTTGGTGGCGGCTATATCGCCTCTGAATTTGCGGGTATCCTTAATGGCCTTGGCGTGGAAACGACGCAATTTTACCGTGGCGATCAAATCCTGCGTGGCTTTGATGATGAGGCCCGCGGCATCGTGGCCGACGGGATGCGTGAAAAGGGCGTTGATCTGCAACTGAACACCAACGTAGCCGAAATGGAAAAACGCGATGGCGGCATCTGGGTGAAGTCCACGACCGGCGACGAGGCGGTCTATGACCAAGTGATGTTCGCAACTGGGCGCGCGCCGAATACGAACGGGCTTGGCTTGGATGCCGCTGGGGTCACAATGGGCCGCAAAGGCGAAATCGTGGTTGACGATTATAGCCAGACCAACATCCCCTCGATTTATGCCGTTGGTGACGTCACTGACCGCGTGCAGCTAACACCGGTCGCTATCCGCGAGGCGATGGCGTTTGTGCAAACGGTCTTCCACGGTAACCCCACAAAAGTCGATCATGAGCTGATCCCTTCCGCCATTTTCACACAGCCTGAAATGGGCACAATCGGCCTCAGCGAAGAAGCGGCACGCGACCAAGAACCAATCGACGTCTACGCCACATCCTTTAAACCGATGAACCATTCCTTTGCCGGTCGCGAAGACAAAGTCCTAATGAAACTGATCGTCAGTCAAGCGACACGGGTGGTTCTGGGCTGTCATATCGTCGCAGATCACGCTGGTGAAATGATTCAATTGGCCGGAATCGCCGTGAAAATGGGCGCAACCAAGGAACAATTCGATCAAACGGTTGCAGTTCACCCCACAATGGCCGAAGAACTTGTGACAATGAAAGAGCCGGTGCGCAAAACTTGATTTTGTTGTTTGCGCCCACATTTGTAAGACCACAATGGCCCGGCAACGGGTGGCAAGATAGGAAGCACATCTAAAGATGGCAGGAAATAATGGCGGCCCCTGGGGCGGCGGTGGAAACAACGGCAGCGGCAACAATGATGACGACAACCGGCGTCCCGGTCGACGTCCTGGTCAAGATGGTCCGCAGATCCCTGAAATCGACGACATCGTAAACAAGGGCCGCGAACAGTTGCGCGTCCTTATGGGCGGTGGCGGTGGCAATGGCCCCAACGGGGCTGGTGGTGCTGGCGGCGGCGGCGGCCCGGCGATAACAAAAGGCACCATTGGTCTCGCGGCTGTTGCGGGTTTGGTGCTTTGGGGGATGGCCTCATTCTATACCGTGGCACCGGACGAACAATCGGTTGAACTGTTCCTTGGTGAATACCAATCCACTAATGGCCCTGGTCTGAACTTTGCCCCTTGGCCTGTTGTAACGCGCGAGGTTTTGTCCGTCACGACAGAACGCAACATCGACATTGGTGTTGGCACAGGGCGCGGAAGTGGTGACGCAGGTCTGATGTTGACGGGTGACGAAAACATCGTCGACATCGATTTTCAAGTTGTTTGGAACATTACAGAACCAGAAGAATATCTGTTCAACCTCGCCGATCCACCGCAAACGATTGCAGCTGTGTCTGAATCGGTTATGCGCGAAATTATCGCACAATCTGAATTGGCGCCGATCCTTAACCGGGATCGTGGTGCCATTGCAGATCGTCTAACAAACGAAATCCAAAGCACGCTGGATAGCTATAATTCAGGCGTCAATATCGTGCGTGTGAACTTTGACCGGGCCGATCCACCGGATGAGGTTGTTGCAGCCTTCCGCGCGGTTCAGGATGCCGAACAGGAACGGGATCGTTTGCAAAACGTGGCGGATGCCTATGCAAACCGCGTTGTCGCCGAAGCCCGCGGTGAAGCCGCGCAGCTTTTGGAACAGGCCGAAGGGTACCGCGCCCGCGTCGTCAACGAAGCGGTCGGTGAAGCAAGCCGTTTCAGCGCCGTTCTGACCGAATATCAGGCAGCCCCAGAGGTGACGCGCAAACGTCTGTATCTGGAAACCATGGAAGAGGTCCTTGGCGGCATCGACATTATCCTTCTGGATGAAACCGGTGGAGGCGGGCAGGGCGTTGTCCCATATCTTCCCCTGAATGAGCTGCGCTCGAACTCTAACAATGGGGGGTCGAACTAATGAACCGTTCTATGTTCCTACTTGTCGCAGCCGTCGCGGTTGTGATCGCGATCGCCTCATCCTTGTTCATCGTGGATGAACGTCAAAAGGCGCTCGTTCTGCAGTTCGGTCAGATCGTGAAAGTGCAAGAAGACCCCGGTCTGGGCTTCAAAATCCCACTGATCCAAGAGGTCGTGCGCTATGATGACCGCATTTTGTCTCGTGATCTTGACCCGATCGAGGTGACGCCATCTGATGATCGTCGTTTGATCGTTGATGCCTTTGCGCGCTACCGGATCGCTGACGTCACACGCTTCCGCGAAGCGGTTGGTGGCGGTGGTGAAGCAACCGCAGCCCGTCGCTTGGATTCAATCCTGCGCGCGGAAACACGCGAAGTGTTGGGCTCGGTGACATCTAACGATATCCTGTCAACAGACCGGGCTGCCCTGATGCTGCGCATTCGTAATTCGGCCATCGCAGAAGCAAACGCGTTGGGCTTGCAGGTGATCGACGTGCGTCTAAAGCGGACCGACCTACCACCAGAAAACCTGAACGCCACCTATGAGCGGATGAAAGCGGAACGCGAACGCGAAGCGGCCGACGAAATCGCCCGCGGTAACGAAGCGGCCCAGCGTGTGCGTGCGCAAGCGGACCGTACTGTGGTTGAACTGACCTCAGATGCGGCACGTGATAGCCAGATCATTCAGGGTGAAGCAGACGCAGAACGCAACGGCATCTTTGCCGAAGCCTTTGGCGCGGATCCGGAATTCTTTGAATTCTACCGTTCCATGACCGCCTATTCACGCTCACTGACACCGGGCAATTCTACGATGGTCCTCAGCCCTGATAGTGAATTCTTTAACTATCTAAAGTCTGATCAAGGCGCGGCTGCGAACTAATGGCGTATATCTTACTGGCCATCGGGCTGGTTCTGGTACTGGAGGGGCTGGTGTACGCACTGGCCCCTTCTATCGTTGAAGACCTGCTCGCAGCGCTAAAGTCGCTGACGCTGGAACAAAGGCGCATGATTGGGTTGGGGGCATTGGCGCTCGGCGTCATATTTCTCACGGTCGCATTGTCGATGGGGATTTAACGACCAGGTTGGCAGGTGCCCATAGCGGGGGCGAATTGCCCCACACTCCCAAATCACATCGACTTTACCAAGTGAAATGAAATTTGCGTTGTGCTTTCTGTGCACTATATCCAAAGTTCAGGAACAGAATTGTTCCAACAGGCAACAAACACCGCACGAAGGAGACCGCTCGTGAATTCGAAGGCCCGCATTATAACACGTGTTTACCCAACCCAAACACAACACCCCCTGCGTCCGCTTGCGATGCTCGCTTTGGTTCTAGCAACTGCGATGGCTTTGGTTTTGGCGCAAGCCAGCCCCGGTACTGCCCAAGAAAGACCAGCAACCTTTGCCGATCTTGCAGAACAGATCAGCCCTTCCGTGGTAAATATCACCACCTCAACAACCGTGGCAGGGGCCACAGGCCCGCAAGGCATCGTGCCCGAAGGTTCCCCGTTTGAAGAATTTTTCAACGACCTGAACCGTGGCCCGGACCAACCGCGCCGTTCATCTGCACTTGGTTCAGGCTTTGTTATCTCTGCTGATGGTTTTATCGTCACCAACAACCACGTCATCGAAGGCGCGGACGAAATTGAAATCGAATTCTTCCCCGGTGAGGGACAACCATCAGAACTGCTGCCCGCAACCCTGATCGGTACTGATCCAAACACAGATATCGCCGTTCTAAAGGTCGAATATGACAGCCCCCTCCAGTACGTTGAATTTGGCGACAGCAACGCCGTAGGTGCGCGCGTCGGTGACTGGGTCGTGGCTATGGGGAACCCGCTTGGTCAGGGCTTTTCTGTCTCAGCAGGTATCGTATCCGCACGCAACCGGGCGCTTTCAGGCACGTATGATGACTACATCCAGACGGACGCGGCGATCAACCGTGGCAATTCTGGCGGTCCGCTTTTTAACATGGATGGGGAAGTGATCGGTGTGAACACGGCGATCCTGTCGCCCAATGGCGGCTCCATCGGGATCGGCTTTGCAATGTCATCGGCCGTGGTCACCAACGTTGTGGATCAACTGATCGAATTTGGCGAAACCCGTCGCGGTTGGCTGGGTGTGCGTATTCAGGACGTCACGCCTGATATGGTCGACGCGATTGATGGTCTTGACCTCGCCCAAGGGGCATTGGTCACAGATGTGCCCGCTGGCCCTGCGATGGACGCAGGCATGCTATCCGGTGACGTCATCACGCTGTTCGATGGAATCGCGATTGAGGATACCCGTGAACTTGTCCGCATCGTGGGCAACAGCCCCGTCGGTAAAGAAGTTCCTGTAACCGTTCTGCGCAACGGAGACCTGGCAGAACTGGTGGTAACATTGGGCCGCCGCGAAACCGAAGAAGCGGTTGCATTCCCTGTCGCTGACGAAACGCCTGAAACGGCTGAACCAACCGAAATGCTGGGATTGACCCTATCTGACATCACGGATGAGCTAACGGAACAATTTGGCCTGTCGGTGAACGAAGGTCTGGTAATTACATCCATCAACCCCGATTCGGAAGCCGCCTCCAAAGGGTTGGTCGAAGGGGACGTGATTACCGAAGCAGGACAGCAAAAGGTCACGAGTGTCGAAGATTTCGAAACACGGATCGAAGAAGCCCGCGACGCTGGACGAAAGTCATTGCTTTTGCTGGTGCGCCGTGGCGGTGACCCAAGGTTTGTCGCTTTGTCACTCGACGAAAGCTAAGGCTCCAAAACACTCAAACGCTAAAGGGCGCAGCCAACATCGCTGCGCCCTTTGTGTTTCTCAGGGTTGTTTCTAGGATGACCCAACAACTGACAATAATCCCAAAGTTTGCGCAGTGCGTACCGCAAGGTTGGAACTATAGGGACCATCTTTTGCTTGAAACTCTCTGATCGCAGCTTTGGTTCCATCGTCGATCAATCCATTGATCGCACCGCCATAAGCCCCACGCGCGGCAAGCGCTCGTTGTAAACTGGCGACAAAACTCTGGCTTAGGTCCTGCGGACAAACAACTTCAAACCGCGGTGGGTTGTCCCGTATCACTTGAATTTGCTGGTCCACATTGCGAAATATCGCTGGCCGCGTGATGGTTCCGTCTGCGGCACGCACTTCGGGTTCCACCAGCACCTGTTGTGTGATGGTTTGAAACTGCGGCCGACCGGGATCAAGCGAAAAACAACGCCCATCAGCCATGGTTTGAATATCAGCCTGCTGAATAATTGGGATCGCAGCGGGTGGCGGCGGCGGTTCAACATCTGGGCCAGCACAAGCGCCAAAAACTAACAAAAGGGTGACTGCACGGGTCATTTTCGCCTCTTCTCTTTGTGCCGTAATACCTTAAATGGGCGCGGCTGGCAAAGTCACATGTTCATGCGTCGTTTTCGACTAGCCCAGCCCGCAATGCTGCTTTAAGTCTTTGCCGGATAGTTTTTAGCAGCAGGGCTGATCGAACAATGGCAAAAATTACTTATGTTGAACACGGCGGAAAAGAACACATTGTGGATGTGGCGCCGGGCCTTACGGTCATGGAAGGCGCACGTGACAATGGTATCCCCGGAATCGAGGCTGATTGCGGCGGCGCTTGCGCCTGTTCCACATGCCACGTCTATGTGGATGCGGCTTGGGTGGAAAAGCTGCCTGCAAAAGACGGCATGGAAGAAGACATGCTCGATTTCGCCTATGAACCCAACCCCGATACATCACGTCTGACTTGTCAGCTGAAAGTCACCGACGACATGGACGGTTTGCGCGTCCAGATGCCCGAAAAACAGATCTAATGCGTTTCGCTATCCCCGTTCTATTGTCCATCATAGGCGGGGCGGCCCTAGCTTGTGAGCCGATCCCAACGCCAGACCCCGTGCTTGGCACCGTCGGAGTAGAGGTTTGGTACGGCGATCCGACAACGGAATACGGGCATGGCGTGCTCGGCGACGCGATAGAGGCAAAGCGCATTTTCCTGCGTTCACCACGGTCGGATTGCGGCGTTTTCATCACAGACGCGGGCGAAGGTCATGTGTTCGAAGACACAGTGCCGCGTCTATTCGACGTGGATGGCGACGGCGTTAACGAAGTGATCGCCGTAAGATCCAGCTTTACCCAAGGCGCACAGCTTGTCGTCTATCACGAAGGGCAGGGCAGCACGCTCGAAATCATGGCCAGCACCGACTACATCGGGCAGCGCAACCGCTGGTTGGCGGTTGTTGGCGCCGCTGATCTGGACGGCGATGGTGTGATCGAGATCGCCTATGTCGACCGTCCGCATCTGGCCAAAACGCTTAGGGTTGTTTCGGTTGATGGCGACAAGCTTGTCCAAGAAACCGCCGCTGCCGGTGTCACAAATCACCGCATCGGTGAGCGTGATATTGCAGGCGGCATCCGTGATTGCGGCTCTGGTCCAGAAATGATTGTCGCAAATGCAAATTGGTCCGCGCTACTGTCGGTGACATTACAAGACGGCACACTCAGCGGCCAGCAGATCGGTGAGGATACGTCGCGCACAGCTTTCGCCGCTGCGATGGCATGTAAAGCGCGGATTTAAGACGCGGCGAAAACCAAAACGATCAGGGCGGTTATTTCCACAATCTGACCTGTGGCCCCTAATATATCGCCCGTTTGCCCACCGATCTTGATCTTTGCCAACATCCCGCAGCCCGCAGCTACCAAACCGCTAAACACTACCAACCAGACAAAGGCAGCAGGGGCCAGCACCACTGCAACCAAGGCTGATATAGCAAGTGCAACCCCAAGCGTGGCAAGCGACGGGCGGCCAACCGAATGGCTTAACCCATGGTCGCGGGCATTGGGCAAAACATGCATCAACGCAACCATTGATACGCGCCCCAAAACCGCGCCTATCAAAATTGCAGGCCAAAGAGCGCCCACCGCGATCAACGCACTTAACGCAGCCCCTCGCAACATCAGCGAGAGCACCAGCGCAACAACACCATAAGATCCGATGTTGCTGTCCTTCATGATCTCCAGACGCCGCTCGGCGCTCCACCCGCCCCAAAGACCGTCGGCACTATCCGCTAACCCGTCTTCGTGCAGGGCACCCGTTGGCACAATCAGCGTCAATAGAACCAGTACCGCTGTCACCTGTGACGGCAGCCAGATCCAGATACAAATCTGGCCTACAATCCCTGCAAAAATCGCGACAACCATTCCAGCGATTGGATAGGCCCACGCCGCCCTCGCACCGCGGTGCTTAGCGGCCTCTCCATCGACGGGCACTGGCAGACGTGTCAGCAAACCGATGGCACGATTGATATCTTTTGCCTCGATCAGCGGTCGCGTGTCGTCTTTGTCCATGAAACGTCCCTAGCGGCAGTTGCCATCCTTGTTTGGACCGTTAGACAGTTCAAAACAAGGACGCAATGAGGGACCGATGCCTGCACCTTTTTCAACACTGGCTGAATTTCAAACGCTGCTAAATGATGCACCCAGCGCAGATGATGACGCGCTGCGCGGCGCTTCTGCGCGCAACGGCCAATTGACCAAACCGCCGGGCGCATTGGGGCGGCTCGAAGACCTTGCAATCTGGTACGCCGGATGGCGCGGAACAGATCGCCCGTCCATAAGGGCGCCACAGGTGATCATTTTTGCAGGCAATCATGGTGTGTGTGCCCAAGGCGTGTCCGCATTCCCGGCGGAGGTCACAGCACAGATGGTGGCCAATTTCGAACATGGCGGTGCGGCCATCAACCAATTGTCCAAGGCCAATGGCGCCAAAATGGACGTCCATGCATTGTCGCTGGACACTCCGACAGCGGACTTTACCACAGCCCCCGCGATGACTGAGGATGACATCGTCGCAGCACTTCAAACCGGATGGAACGCTGTTGATCCTGCATCCGATCTTCTCGTCACCGGTGAAATGGGGATCGGCAACACAACTAGCGCCGCCGCCCTCGCTGCAGCGCTTTACGGTGGAACAGCCGAGGATTGGGCCGGGCGCGGAACAGGTGTCGACGATGACGGTCTGAAACGCAAAATCGCTGTGATTGATCAAGGCCTTGCGCTTCATACGCCCTGTACCCCACTTGAGGCTTTGCAACGCCTAGGCGGGCGCGAATTGGCCGCAATGGCAGGAGCGATTGCAGCAGCCCGCGCCCAACGCATTCCCGTTATCTTGGATGGTTTCATCTGCACCGC
This sequence comes from uncultured Paracoccaceae bacterium, assembly GCA_937922155.1. GTDB lineage: Bacteria > Pseudomonadota > Alphaproteobacteria > Rhodobacterales > Rhodobacteraceae > Cognatiyoonia. Next base: position 11,604 of record CAKZVL010000122.1, read on the forward strand.
TGCTGCCGCCGTTCTGGCCGAAGCCAGCGAAGGGGCCTTGGATCATGCCGTTGCAGGTCACCAAAGCGCAGAGGGCGCGCATGCAAAGCTGCTCGAAAACATTGGCAAAGACCCCTTGTTACGCCTTGGTCTTCGCCTGGGCGAAGGGTCCGGCGCTGCGCTGGCCATTTCTGTGCTAAAAGGGGCAATTGCGTGCCATTCCGGCATGGCGACCTTTGCCGAGGCTGGGGTCAGCGACGCCTAGCCCGATGGCAGTTGCAGCAACAAGGTGCGCCCGCGTTTGACATAGTTCAACGCAGTGTCGTTGATCGCGGTCACGCGTCCCCCGTCCAAGCTGCTGCCAACCTCAACCTTTACAAATCGCCCGTTGCCAAGGCGAACCAAGGCACGACGATCGTTGGGACGCCCGTAAACACCGATTAGATTGACATCACGCAGTCGGATTGCATTGTCCACGGTCGCCGCACGCGCCACACCACCTGGAATCGGGCCAGAAGCCGCAGCGGGCAGCGATGATGTTGGCGCAGCCGCCACCACCTGTGGCCGAGAGGCAGACGCAGCCTGTGCTCGGGCCACAACTTGGGAAAAGTTGCGCGGCCGCTGATCAGGACGCGGGGACGTTGAAATGGCCAAAGCCGTCACATTTGAAAAAGGAACCTCTGGTGTTGCGGCAGCAATCGCCGCTGCCACGGCGCTGACGCCGGACTCGTCGGGCGTGACCTCTTCAATTTCAGGCTCTGCAACTGGCTCTGGCTCAACCGGCGCCAAATTAGACGGCCGCGCCGGAATATCGCGAGTCAACGCGGCCAAAACCGCCTCTGACACGAGGCCAGTGGGCCGCTGACTAGGACGGAATCCAACAACCGCCGGGTCAACCACCAACTGCAACTGCGGCTCAACCGGTTGGCTGGCAATGTCATCGGGAACAAGATCGGCAAAAGCAGACGGGCGGGCAGGCGGTTCCAACGACGGGCGTCCCGGAACAACAACGACCGGTTCAATCGTATCAGATGTGGCATCCTCTGACGAGGCGGCAGCATTTTCGTCCAACGTAACAACAAGAAGCTCTTGGATGTTGGCGAGGTCCGAACTCTGCGTTATCGCACTTGCAAGCTCTGTATTCTGCTCAAGCACCAGGGCTGGATCAGCAACTGCAAATGGCATGCTGTCCACAACCTCTACTACGGCTTGTTCGACTGGTTCAGGAATATCTGTGGCTTGCTCAATACCCTCGATGATTGGCTCAAGAACGTCCGCGGCGGGGGCTGTTCCCTCCGTAACGGGCTCAATAGCCTCCGTGACGGGTTGCGCTCCCTCCGCATCTGGCTCTGCAACATCGACGATCGGCTCAGCCGCATCCGTGATCGGATCAATTTGTTCAATAGTCTCATCCAACAGATCAGCAATTGGTTCAGCCACATCTACGGGAGGGTCAACGGAGTCCTCAACAGGTTCAGCTGCGACTTCCGAAACATCCTCTGGTGCCAACCCTTCAGGGCGCAGCGGTGGTTCAATCGGAGGCCGCCCCCCGATCAAGCGAAAGGCGTCAGGGTCCACAGGTGCACTGGCAACGGTTGGTAGCGGCAACAGTTCGGTCCCCGGCCGCGCGGGCGGCAGCAGATCGGGTTCGCCAGAAATGACCAACGCGCCATCGGGCGTCAGGACGCCCTCGGGCATGGCAAGGATAAAGCCCCTCAAATCACGCAAATACCGTGTTCCAGCCGGCGGCGGGTTTCTGGGTGACGTGATGGATGGGTCCGGCTCAACTTGCGCTTGCGCGGGAAACGCCGGCAATGGCTGGCTGCTTGCTGGCAATAAGGCACGACCAGTGATTAGGTTTCCAATATCATTCTCGCGCGGTGTGATCGGCAAACGCGGTGCGCGTTGATATACGCCTGTGGCTGCATAAATACGATCTGCCTCAGCTGGGCTCAAAACGCGACCCGTCGGCGCGCGCACAATCGGAAGCGAAGGGCTCGGCACAGTGGGGGAACTCGCCTCATCCGGTTTCGGCAGCGGGGCCTGAATCGGTGCTGCAATCATTTCAGGCTCAATTGTCGGTTCCTGAAGCTCCACAAGGTCAGAAGATCGTTTAAACCAACCAGCAATTCCATCTTCTGTCAGGGTGTTCGCCCAAAGCGCAACAAAGAACAAAAAGACGAGCAAACAACCCGTCAGAATCAGCCCAAGATAGCGCGGCTTACCTCGGTCACCTGACTTACTTGTGCTATTCAGCAAGGCATCAGGATCGACCGCTGGCTTATTTGACGGAGGTATTGGCTCCATCTCTAGATCAAGGTCCGTCATTGGTGGTCTGGCTGCCGCGAGTGCCGCAGCCGTCGATGCAGCTCCAATCGCAGGGGCAGAATCTGAAACTTTGCCAATGTCTAATGAACCAATAGGCGTAACATCTGCACTGTCGCGCGTGGCAGTCAAGACGGGTGCATCTTTACGACGCGAAAACTGGACTTCAGCTTCATTCGGATCGGGGACGTCAGCGATCGTATTTGGCGCCCGCTCCGCTGCAGCTTGATCAGACGCATCTTTAACCGCAGCTTTGGCCTTTTTCTTCTTCTTTGTCGCAGCGGGCGCGTCGTCTTTCCCCACAATTTTGACAGGTTCAGCCGCTTCTACCGTAACCCCTTCCGGCAGCAAGCTCGCCGCCGCCTCGGTCATGCCGAAAAACACTTCATGGCGAAACGTAAACGGCTTGCCAATCGCGGTGAACGCAACTGGATTGAATCCGTGTTGGGTCGCAAAATCCTCTGCTTCTTGCAGGGTCTCTTTGGCGACGGCAGCGATATGGGTTCGCCCACCGCTGCGATCATGATCGATGACAAGTTCATTGACCTGATAGGGCGTTGCGCCATCAAGGGCCGCTTTGACATCGCTTTCAGTGGTCATCGTGCTGTCGATGGCCATGAACTTGATTTGTTCATTCGAAATCAACAGTTTCGTTTGGATCGGGCCACCTTCGATTGCTTCCGCTTGAGCCCGCAGGTCGGCCAATTTTTCGGTAAATCCCGGGTCATCCACCTCAACCCCGCCAATAATATGCCAACCATCCTCAGCTTTGTGCAAAAGCTGGATGCCATCAAAGGACAACGTCAATGCAAAATTCGGCGTCATACTAGGCTCTTAGCGTCCATCGTTACTGCGGAAACGGTTCATGACCATCTGGGAACTCTATAACAGCTTAGCCTAGTTTTCCAAGTCCTTGGTCAGACCCAATGCGGGATTACGCGTACGACATAAATCCCCAAATTTCCATCTTCGCCAAAGGGGAATAACACAGCAAAGATCGCATCGTCTCCGGTTCAAAAGGAAAAGCGCGGGCCCTTACATTTGCAAAGGCCCGCGTCGAACAGAATTCCTGTCAAATTTTACGATGTGGCTTTGGCCAATGCCTGATCCAGATCCGCGATAATATCATCGGCGTCTTCGATCCCAATGGACAATCGCACAATTCCAGGACCTGCACCCGCCGCCTCTTGCTGTTCTGCGGTCAATTGCCGGTGCGTGGTAGAGGCTGAATGAATGATCAAACTGCGCGCATCGCCAAGGTTGGCAACATGGCTAAAGATTTCCAATGAATCCACCAGCTTGATGCAGGCATCATACCCGCCCTTGACAGCAACCGTGAAAAGGGCGCCTGCCCCGCGGGGACAGATCTTATCCACCAAGCCAAAATAGGGAGAACTCTCAAGCCCAGCATAGGTCACATATTCCGTGCGCGGATCCTCCTCGAGCCATGTTGCCACCTTACGCGCATTCTCCACATGGCGATCCATGCGCAGTGACAGCGTCTCAATCCCCATCAACGTATAGTGGGCCGCTTGCGGGTTCATCGTCATCCCCAAATCGCGCAGACCAATCGCAATCCCATGAAAGGTAAAGGCAAGGGGGCCAAAGGTCTCTGCAAATTTCATCCCGTGATACGCAGGCTCAGGCTGGGACAGGGATGGAAATTTATCATTCGCGGCCCAATCAAACTTACCACTATCCACAACACACCCACCCGTCACCGTACCATTGCCGGTCAGATATTTTGTGGTGGAATGAACGACCAAGGTCGCACCATGTTCAATCGGGCGGCATAGATACGGCGTGGCCGAGGTGTTATCAACGATCAGCGGAATGCCCGCAGCATCGCCAACTGCGGCAATCTTGGGCAGATCGGTGATGTGCCCGCCCGGATTGGCAATCGTCTCACAGAAAATAGCGCGCGTATCGTCATCAATCGCGGCCGCTACCGCATCCGCGTCATCAAAATCAACAAACTTGGCCGACCAGCCAAAGCGGCGAATGGTTTGCGAAAACTGCGTAACCGTCCCACCATATAAACGGGTAGAGGCGACAATATTGCGCCCCGGCTCCATTAGCGGAAACAACGCCATGATTTGCGCCGCATGACCAGACGAACAACACACTGCACCAACGCCACCTTCCAATGTGGCAATCCGTTCTTGCAAGGCTCCAATGGTCGGATTGGTCAGGCGGGAATAAATGTATCCAACTTCCTGAAGATTGAACAAAGCCGCCGCGTGATCTGCATCGCGAAACACATAAGCGGTGGTTTGATAAATCGGAACCTGACGGGCACCGGTTGCCGGATCAGGGCGTGCACCTGCGTGAATTTGTAACGTATCAAAGCCATATGTCGGGCCATCAGTCATCGTATCATCTCCCCTAAGTCACGAGTTGTGATTAGGTGTATGCGCAATCGACGTGGGCCTCAACGGGGCTTGGGGAAAAGAGAACGGAGTAAGGAATTCCATGCCCGCGCGCCAATTCCGTTGTTGATATCGCACGCGGCCAAGAACTTTGTCCTTGCATCACCTTCTTTGGTTCAAAAATACGCAAGCGCCGCAGGCAAAATTCTTTTTGCAAAAATTTTAAGTCCCGCTCAACGCATCCAAAACCCCTCGGATTTAATGCGATTGCGGATTTGGCGTTCCTTGCGGGGCAGGTTGTCCTGATCAAACAAGTCGCGCACCTTTTGCCCACGCCCTTGATAGATCATTCGCTTAAACGGGTCGTACTGCTTCAGAACTTTCTTCAGCTTATTGGGCGCTGCGATGTCTTCCAACACTTCAATAACCCGATCACTTTCACGTGCATAACACAGCGGCATCATCCGCCAATGACAGCTCACAGCGCCGTCCAATCCCGCAAGCTCCGGCCCAGGTCGACCGCCACCAAAGGAGTGAATGACAAGGGGCAAGACAATTTGATCGAGCCATGGATCAAGCGGCTGGATCACCATTTCCGGCGTCGGATCGTCGCGCACGGACCGCGCATAGTCCAAAAACCGTGCCCCAAAGGCCGCAGGATCAGCGCCAAAAAACCACCCCGCGTTGAAATATAGATAACGCTGCCAGTATTCATCCGGTTGTGACAGATCCAGTGTCGGTTCAAAGTCCAAGCCGAACTTGTCGTATAGCGACTTCCAAATCGCGGTATACCCGGGCCAATACAATTCTTCGACCGGCCACGTCCCCTCGCGCTTCATCGACGCGGATGGGCGCGCAAAATCAAACGGCACCGCCGCCAAATCACCCGTGATCAATGTGTCAGTGTCAAAAAACACAAAGGGTTCGCCCGCGGGCAGGGCGGACAAGCCTTCGATCTTGTTGCCGTGGGGATAGCTTTTGCCAAAAACGTTGCTGTCAAAACCAACAATCTCGGCGTCCAAATTGGTCAATGCTTCATGCACATCGCTTGTCATGCGTGGGTCGTTGTTCCAAAGCGGCCCGGGCTGAGGCTCTGCAACAATTATCCGGCCTTGAAAATCCGGGCTACTGGCGCGCAAAGACGCCACAAACAGCACGGCCTCGTACTGCAACCGGCCCGCTTGGCCGATAATGAGGATATTAAAAGGTCGGCTGCCTTCGCTGCGCGCCATGGGTCTGCTGCCTATTGTTATTGGCAACACTATACGCGGCTTTATGAGGTCGGACTAGCAGGCAGGGCAGAAAATCTTAACGCTGCTAAAATGTGCTGCAATCTTGCGTCTCACAGGTGGCCCCTGCCACAGGATCATCTCGAAAGCGCACTGCGATTTCGACCTGCCGTTAAAGTATTTTAGAGATGGTGGGCGACCCTGGAATCGAACCAGGCGTGAGTCACCTCGAGGGAACCGCAGGTGGCCCCTGCCACAGGATCATCTCGAAAGCGCACTGCGATTTCGACCTGCCGTTAGAGTATTTTTGAAATGGTGGGCGACCCTGGAATCGAACCAGGCGTGAGTCACCTCGAGGGAGTTACAGTCCCCTGCCACACCTTGCGGCCTGACGCCCACTGAGGGGCTGATTACTCGGGCCTCTGCGCACCGTCAACTGCAAAAGCGCGCCTTCACACATGGGCGCGTCTCGGTTAGGTCATTTGGATCAAAGCAAAGGGCAGTATCATGAAAAAGCCAAAGTGGGTTGTGGCCAAAGAACAAGACAAACGCGCCGCAGCCGCAGCGACGGTTTGGCTGTTTGGTATTCACGCAGTACGGGACGCATTGCTCAATCCGCAGCGCAAGAAATTACGCTTGATCGTCACGCCCAATGCACTTGATCGGTTGGGCGAAGCCGTGGGGCAGGGTGGCTTGGAACCCGAAATCTGCGACCCGCGCAAATTTGCTGCCCCCTTGGATCCACAATCCGTCCACCAAGGTGCCGCCTTGGAAGTGAAGGCGCTGGATTGGGGCAAGTTGGCGGATGTAGTGCTCAAAGACGGGCCAGAACCGATGCGGGTCGTCCTTTTGGACCGGGTGACAGACCCTCATAACGTCGGGGCGATCCTGCGATCTGCCGAAGTCTTTGGCGCGCGCGCCGTCGTCGCCGTCGCACGTAATGCCGCGCCTGAAACTGGCGCATTGGCAAAAACCGCCTCTGGCGCGCTCGAACGCCAGCCCTACGTGCGTGTGCGCAATCTGGCGGATGCGATGGTCGAGCTCAGGGAAATGGGGTTCATCGTGCTTGGCCTAGATGGCGAAGCTGACCAAACTATTGAACAAGCGCTTGACGGCAAGCGTGACCGGCCCGTTGCCTTGGTCATGGGGGCCGAAGGGCCCGGTTTGCGCGAAAAGACCCGCGAAACCTGCACGCAACTGGTGCGAATTGACGCAAGCGGCGGATTTGGCTCTCTCAACGTCTCCAATGCTGCGGCGGTGGCACTATATGCAGCTAAAGAATAAGGACGATCGATGCCTGCCACCAAAATCACCACCTGTTGTTACTGCGGCACCCGCGCGGCGCTGGTTTTGCGGGGAAAAACGCACCATGAACTTAGCTGTTCAACCTGTGGCGCACCGATCCAAGCGCTCAAAATGTTACCAACTCAAAAAGAACCAGCGCAGCCGGTCAAAAAGATGAAGGCCCCTCAAAGGCCCCAATCCTTTTTTTCAGCGCCCAACAAGAAAGTTTCAAAACCCAGAAAAAGGAAGAGATTCAAGAGCTTCAAACGCCGTCTATGGGATGAGTTCTGGGATGAAATCGAAGATCTGTTTGATTGAAATATTTCCTCTCGCCCGCTCACGTTGATGCGAGTTACGCCCGTGCAGGGGTGAAATGCTAACCAATCTGGCCCATGTTGCTGGCACACAACAACCCAGATTGGAGAACCCAAATGCTAACCCGTCGCGCACTCATCGGCAGCCTTGCTGTAACCCCATTCCTGTCCAAAGCTGCTTTCGCAGCAAAGCCTGAGGTTTTTTCCGATGGTGGCTTTGCAATCCGCGGGATCGATCCTGTGGCGTATTTTGAAAAGTCCATGCCGGTAAAGGGTGCCGAGTCTTACAAAGCAATGTGGATGGGTGCAACGTGGCTGTTTGAAAACGAAGCCAACCTGGCCACATTCCAAGCTGACCCAGAAGCCTTTGCGCCAAAATATGGCGGATACTGCGCTTATGCTGTGTCAAAAGGCGGAACAGCTACAACTGACCCAGAAGCTTGGACGATTTTTGAGGATCGCCTGTACCTGAACTTCAACACAACCGTACGCGGTATCTGGTCCGAAGACATCCCTGGCAACGTTTCCAAGGCCGATGCCAACTGGCCCGGTGTTCTGGCCTAACCTGTCGCTTTCAAGAAGGGATTTATAGATGCTCACACGTCGTCAACTGATCACATCTTTGGCTCTTACGCCTGTGCTGGCCAGCCCAGCATTGGCCGCCAAACCTGAGGTTTACGCAGAAAATGGCATCGCAATTGATGGCACTGACGCGGTCGCCTACTTTACGCAAGGCGAACCTGTCACTGGCTCCGCGGCGCATAGCATAATGTGGAAAGGTGCTGAATGGCGCTTTTCCAGCGCTGAAAATCTGGCCCTTTTTGAAGCGAACCCGGACGCATACGCCCCACAATACGGTGGCTATTGCGCTTGGGCGGTGTCCGAAGGCTCTATAGCCTCCACGGTGCCAGAGGCTTGGGCGATCGAAAATGGTAAGCTTTACCTAAACTTTTCGCGCCGGATTCAACGCCGTTGGAACCGTGACATCCCCGGCAATATCGCAAGAGGCGACGCAAACTGGCCAGATGTCCTGAGTTGATAAACCGTCACTTCACGTTTTGCTGAGGACACATTGGAAATCAACAAAGAAGACCTATTTGTTGATGACTGAAGTGGGTCGTGGGAACGGACCCATTTCAAACTAGTCCCTCGTCCCAAACTGCGCCCGGACACTACCCCCCGTCCGGGCGCTTCCTTCCTTCCTTCCTTCCTTTCTTGATCTGTGCTTATTGGGCTCAT
>CAKZVL010000123.1 GCA_937922155.1 uncultured Paracoccaceae bacterium
CCATGATTTTCGCCCCGATTATTTGCGTATCGGTTCATTGCGCGAAGCACTGGACGTACCACTTGCGGCCTTCACCGCAACGGCGGACGCTGAAACCCAAGAAGAAATCATTCAAAAGCTGTTTGGCGGTGCGCGCCCTGCAACGTTCCTGCATGGGTTTGATCGTCCCAACATTCATTTGGCATTTGGCGCAAAAGACAGTCCGCGCAAACAGATCCTAAACTTTGCTGCTGTGCGTAAAGGGCAATCAGGGATCGTCTATTGCGGCACACGGGCCAAAACCGAAACACTGGCCCGCGCTTTGGGAGAGGCGGGCCATCCAACTTGCCATTATCATGGCGGTATGGACGCCGAAGCGCGCCGCGAGGTTGAACGCCGTTTCCAACAGGAAGACGGCCTCATCGTTTGCGCCACCGTGGCCTTTGGCATGGGGATCGACAAACCCGATATTCGCTGGGTGGCGCATGCCGACCTGCCCAAATCAATTGAATCCTACTATCAGGAAATTGGTCGATCAGGCCGCGATGGCGCACCCGCTGAAACGCTGACCTTGTTCGGGGCGGATGACATTCGATACCGACGTCAGCAAATTGATGAGGGGCTGGCACCCCCTGAACGACGTGTTGCGGATCACGGGCGGTTAAACGCACTGCTGGGACTGGCAGAGGCGCTGACGTGCCGTCGTCAAACGCTCTTGTCTTACTTTGACGAGACTACTGAACCCTGCGGAAATTGCGACCTTTGCGACAAACCGCCAGAGGTGTTTGACGGCACAACGCCTGTGCGCATGGCCTTGTCAGCGGCGTTGAGAACCGAGGAATGGTTTGGCGCAGGCCATTTAATTGATATCTTGCGCGGCGACATGACTGACAAGGTCAAAGTGCGCGGTCATGACAAATTGCCAACCTTTGGGATTGGCAAAGAATATGACAAGCGTCAATGGCAAGGCATCTTTCGTCAGATGATGGGGCATGATCTGATGCGGCCTGACCCTGAACGCCATGGGGCTTTGCGCATGACTGAAAAGGCGCGCCCTTTGCTGCGTGACGAAACAACGATCACTTTGCGTCTTGATAGCCTGCGCGCGATGAAATCTGGCCCAAAGGTGCGCCAGATGGTCAGCGAAGAAGACGCGCCATTGTTGTCCGCTCTTAAGGCCAAACGCCGGGCGTTGGCTGAACAAATCAGCGCCCCAGCTTACGTCATCTTTAATGATAAAACCCTGATCGAGATGGCGGAAAAGCGGCCAATGACGCTGGATGACATCGCCGGGATCGGCGGCGTCGGTGCGAAAAAACTGGAACGTTACGGGCAGGACTTTTTGACCGTCATCGCGGGAGAGCCCGAGGCACTGCATCCGGCACGGCGCAAATTGGCCGGGCGTAATGAAGGCGCGGTTTATGACCAGCTCTTGGCGGCGCAGGCGGAGTTGCAGCGCGGGCCGGATGGAAACGATAAACCGATGACATGTTCCGCAGGACAGCTTGCCAAAGTGGCCCAACTGCGCAGTGCCGACGAAGGCACACTTACGCGCATCATTGGGGACCGCTACACAGAACGCTTCGGCGGGGCGTTCTTGGCGGTGTTGGAACGGCAGTAACCGCCAGCTGGAACTGGACTGCGTTTTATAGATTCACCAAGCACCAAACAGAAAGCCCAGTCCGTTAAGGACTGGGCTAATAATTTCTGCCGCCAGGCTACTACCCAAACACGCGGGTTACTCATTACTGCGAACAAACAAACAGGTCACTCGTAATAACATTACTAATCCCGGAAAACAGAACCGGGAACCTTTTGCCTACCGTGGCATACTGGTTATGAGGGCTGTATACAGGGTCGTTAACCTGCGGGTAAAGCGTTTTTTGAGCGAGTTTCCGCTTGGTCAGTTAATTAATTGGGCCAAAATATGGCGAAATTTGATTCGGCGGCGCCTTATTCGGGGAATTTCGGCGGGAATTCGCTGAACTTTGCTTTGCTTCGTAATCAGTGATTCGTGCTACCGAATAGAAAATTGACAGTCTTTTCCGCTCGCCGACAGCCGAAATCGACTGGACCTAACACGTTAGAGTGTTACCTAAGTCAGGCTGACTAAGGGGACCTACATGCTGACTGTGATCTCACCCGCGAAATCTTTGGACATGGAACCAACGGCCATCAATGCGACCGCGCCAGAATGGCAAGCGGATGCGGTACGGTTGGCCAAAACGATGCGTGGCCAAACGCTCGGCCAGCTGAAAAGTCTGATGTCAATTTCTGATGATCTGGCCAAGCTGAACCGGGACCGTTTCAAAGCATTTGATGATGCGCCCGACGATCATCTGACAAAACCCGCAGCATTGGCGTTTAACGGTGACACATATCAGGGGTTGGAAGCGAAAACGCTGACGGACGAAGATTTGGCATGGGCGCAGGACCATTTGCGCATTTTGTCTGGCCTCTATGGGTTATTGCGCCCGCTAGATGCCATACAGCCTTACCGACTAGAGATGGGCAGCCGTTTGAAAACCCGCCGGGGCAAATCGTTGTACGATTATTGGGGCGATCAGATCGCAAAAGGATTAAATGCGCAGGCCAAAGCGGTTGGCGCCGACACGTTGGTCAACTGCGCCAGCCAAGAATATTTTGGCGCAGCCGACACCAAGGCGCTAAAGCTGCGCGTCGTCACGCCGCAGTTTATGGAAGTCAAAGACGACAAACCGCGCATCGTTAGCTTTTTCGCCAAACGCGCGCGTGGCGCAATGGCGCGGTTTATCGTGACAGAGCAGTTGACAAAAGCAGACGACATCCATGCCTTTTCCACGGGCGGTTATGCCTATGACGCGGATATTTCTACGCCGGACAAACCCGTGTTCACGCGGCCCTATCCAGAGACATCATAGGCGTTCAATCGCCAGCGCAATACCCTGACCGCCGCCAATACACATCGTGATCAATGCGCGTTTGCCTTTTATCCGGTCCAGCTCATACATCGCTTTCACAGTGATGATCGCGCCCGTCGCCCCAACTGGATGACCAAGGGCGATTGCGCCGCCGTTAGGATTTACAAGCGCCGGGTCCAGCCCAAGCTCTTTGGTCACGGCCAGGGCCTGTGCAGCAAAGGCTTCGTTGGATTCGATCACATCAAAATCTTGCGCCTTAAGCCCAGTTTTTTCCATCAATTTTGAAACCGCAGGTACGGGGCCGATCCCCATAACCTCTGGCCTTACACCAGCATGGGCATAGCCGAGAATGCGAAACTTTGGTTTCAACCCTGCCTTTTCTGCCGCCTCTGCCGTGGCCAGAACCACGGCTGCCGCACCATCGTTTAGCCCTGATGCATTGCCCGCCGTCACCGTGCCATCTTTTTCAAAAACGGGGCGCAAACCGGACAAGGTTTCCAGGGTTGTCACCTTGGGATGTTCGTCCCTGATAAATGGAACCATGTCCCGTTTCACGCGCACCTCAACCGGGGTGATCTGATCATCGAAATACCCGGCCTTTATCGCGTCGGCCGCGCGCGATTGTGAAGCGAGCGCAAAGCCATCTTGATCCGCGCGTGTGACCCCGTATTCCCGCGCGACGTTTTCGGCCGTGACGCCCATGTGTCCTGTGCCGAACGGACAATTCAAAGCACCCAGCATCATATCGCGGGTTTTGATGTCACCCATCTTTGCGCCCCACCGTTGATCGGACACGATAAAGGGGGAGCGGCTCATGTTTTCTGCACCGCCCGCCAACGCAAATTGAGTATCGCCCAGCATCAAAGACTGGATGACAGATACAATCGCCTGCACGCCGGACCCACATAGGCGGTTTACGTTCATGGCTGGCACGCTGTCGGGGATGCCCGCATCCATCGCCGCCACACGGGATAAATACATATCACGCGGTTCTGTGTTGATCACATGACCAAAGGCAACATGGCCGATTTGCGCGCCTTCAACTGCTGCGCGTTCCAGCGCGGCAGCTGCAGCAGTTGTTCCCAAGGTAATCGGCGGTGTTCCCGCCAAAGCCCCGCCAAAGGTTCCGATGGCGGTTCGTGCGCCGGATAGAATTACGATATCGGTCATGAAAGCTCCTCCACTTTCCTTGCTACGATTTGGGGTGGGAGGCTGTCCATCGCGACGTAGCGTGCTATGTCTCAGCTTGAACTTTGGGCCAAATCATATGCTTCTTTCTGCGCGTGGAATTACCAAAACGTTTGATACGGCGGATGGCCCGTTTCAAGTCCTGCGCGGTGTTGATCTGACGCTAGAAGCTGGCGAAACACTGGCTTTGACGGGGGAAAGCGGCAGCGGCAAAAGCACGCTTTTGCATCTGATTGGTGGTTTGGATACGCCGGACGCTGGTGAGATTTTGATCGATGATCTGGACATTGCGCAAATGGATGATACCGCCCGCGCCGCCTTGCGGTGTGGCGCTGTCAGCGTGGTGTTTCAACAATTCAACCTCATCCCAAGTTTGACAGTGGCTGACAACATCGCGTTTCAGGCGCGGCTTTCGGGAAGGCATGACGCGCATTGGGCCGCTGAACTGGCCGATCAAATGGGTCTGGCGCCGCAATTGCGGAAATACCCCGAACAGCTTTCGGGGGGACAACAACAGCGGGTCGCGATTGCGCGCGCCCTCGCGCCAAAACCCAAGCTCGTTTTGGCCGATGAACCCACAGGCAACCTAGATGAGGCAACAGCGACAAGCGTTCTGGACTTGATGTTGGAATTGGTCGCAGACACTGGTGCAGGCCTTTTGATGGTGACGCACTCAGACAGGCTTGCTGCGCGAATGTCACGCCGTGTTCATTTGGCGCGTGGTCAAATCGCGTGACGCGGACGGTTTTCACAGCCCTGCTTAGCCATTGGCGGCGCAACCCGTTACAGCTTTTCACGCTTTTGGCTGGCCTCGCCTTGGCCACAGCACTTTGGTCGGGGGTACAGGCGATCAATGCCGAAGCCCGCGCAAGCTATGGCGCGGCGGCTGCGACCTTGGGCGAAGGGCAATTTAATCAATTGGTCAGTGATACAGGCGGGCCGATCCCGCAAAGCACGTATATCGCATTGCGCCGGGCAGGTTGGCAGGTTTCGCCCGTTTTGGAAGGGCGCATCAATGGGCAACGCCTTGTCGGGCTGGACCCGTTGACAGCACCGGGTGGCCTTGGCCCTGTGACATTAGGCGAGGGGGCGGAGCTGGACGCGTTTCTGGGCGGTGCCGGTCAAGTGTTCGGCACGCCAGCGACGCTTGAAGCGCTGAGCGGGATAGAAGCGGAATTGATCCTATCCCCCGATGTTGCTCCTGCAACCGCGCTGACCGACATTGGCGTCGCGCAGCGCCTGTTGCAGCGCGAGGGTGAGGTGGATCGCCTGATCGTGGCTCAGATCCAACCTGTCGGGCGACCCGCGCTAGATGACATCGCGCCGGGGCTCTCGCGGCAGGTGGCGCAGGGTGGGTCAGATATTGGCAGGCTGACGGATAGTTTCCATTTGAACCTGACCGCCTTTGGGCTTTTGTCGTTTGCCGTTGGGATTTTCATCGTGAATGGGGCCATTGGCCTTGCCTTTGAACAGCGCCGTCCCGTGATCCGCACCTTGCGGGCTTTGGGTGTGCCATTGCGCCGTTTGATGGTGTTGATCGCGGCAGAGCTTTTGGTGCTGTCCTTGGTTGCGGGCACTATTGGCGTTGCTCTTGGGTATGTCATCGCAGCCCTGTTGTTGCCGGACGTCGCTGCAACCTTGCGTGGGCTATATGGCGCGGATGTTGCCGGTACTTTACAACTGCGGGCAAGCTGGTGGGTGACAGGCATGTGCGTCGCCGTTGGTGGTACCTTGTTGGCGGCAAGCGGGGCGTTCTTGGCCCTTGCGCGTATGCCCTTGCTTGCGGCGGGGCAGGCCCGTGCGATGGCCGTGGCCGCGGGGCAAACAGCGCGGGTTCAAGCGGGGGTCGCTTGTGCGCTTTTGTTGCTCAGCTTGATCCTTGGTTTTACTGCAGATGGCTTGGTCGGTGGCTTTGTCTTTCTAGGCGCGATGTTAGTCGGGGCGTCGCTTGCCTTGCCCCTCATCCTTGACCATGTGCTGCGCTTTGGGCAGCGCTTGTCGAAACGGGCCACGTCGCAATGGTTCTGGGCTGATACGCGGCAGCAATTGCCGGGGCTATCGCTGGCTTTGATGGCGTTGCTATTGGCGATGGCGGCGAATGTTGGGGTCAGCACGATGGTGTCCAGCTTTCGACTGACGTTCGTTGCCTTCCTTGATCAACGGCTGTCGGCTGAGCTGTATGTGAGTACCGAAGACGCCGCTCAAACCGCCACCTTTTTGAACTATGCGGAGGGGAAGGTTAATGCCATCCTGCCGATCCGATCGGTTGAGATCGCCGTGCGTGATCTGCCCACAGAATTGTTCGCGGGGCGCGATCATAGTACGTATCGTGACAATTGGGTGATGTTGGATGCAAGTGCGGCGCCATGGGACGATGTCCATTCGGGCGAAAGCATCATGATCAACGAACAATTGTCGCGGCGAGCGGACCTTAACATCGGCGATGTGGTTCAGGTGCAGGCGCGCGCCTATTCCGTTTCGGGAATTTACGGTGATTACGGCAATCCAATAGGGCAGGCCTTGATCGCAGAGGGTGAATTTGATGCGCTGTTTCCAAACGTCGACACCACACGTTTCGGGTTGCGCTTGCCGCAAAACGAGGTGAGCGATTTTGTGGCCGCGATGGAACGTGACATCAACCTGCCGGCAAGTGCGACAATCAATCAGGCGAATATCAAAGCGTTCTCACTCAGCATTTTTGATCGTACCTTTACCGTCACAGGTGCGCTCAATGTCCTCACACTAGCCGTCGCGGGGTTCGCCATTTTGATGAGCCTTTTGACGCTCGCCACCATGCGTGTTCCACAGCTTGCCCCGGTTTGGGCGGTGGGGATGACGCGCCAACGCATTGGGCGGCTTGAACTGGCGCGGGCGGTTTTGCTGGCGGCCCTCACGTCGCTATTGGCATTGCCTTTGGGCTTAATGCTCGCTTGGGCGCTCTTGGCGATTGTGAATGTTGCGGCCTTTGGTTGGAAGCTGCCGATGTTCTTGTTTGCTTTTGAGTATCTAAAGCTGTTCGGGTTTGGCCTGCTGGCTGCCTTGCTAGCCGCCCTTTGGCCGTCTTACAGATTGGCGCGCACGCCGCCTTCGGATTTGCTAAAGGTGTTTGCCAATGAACGCTAAGGTTCTTCTTTTCCTGCTATTGCCAACCAGCCTTTTTGCACAAGGGTTTGCCGGGCTTGGCTTGACGGCGGATGGGTTCAGCACGCCTGCGCCAAATTACGATTTCACCTTCCCCGAGGATCATGGCCCGCATCCAGATTACCGGATTGAATGGTGGTATTTGACCGCAAATATGACGTCAACCGATGGCACCGAATACGGATTGCAATGGACCCTGTTTCGCACAGCCCTCGCGCCCGAAGCAGGCGAGGGGTGGAGCGCGCCGCAGCTTTGGCTAGGCCACGCGGCAGTGACGACAACGGACGATCATTTCACGTCTGAACGCTTTGCGCGGGGCGGGATCGGACAGGCGGGTGTGACGGCCGACCCGTTTGAAGCATGGATCGATGATTGGACGCTATCAGGTGATTGGTCAGATTTGCGCATGACGGCGAGCGGTGCCGAATTCGCCTATGACATCACGATGACGGCTGAGGGGCCGCTGATCTTTCATGGGCAGGATGGCTATTCGGTCAAGTCGGCTGAGGGGCAGGCGTCCTATTATTATTCGCAGCCCTTCTTGTCGCTAGACGGGACCCTGACGTTGCCGGAGGGCGATGTTGCTGTCGCCGGTCAGGCATGGATTGATCGCGAATGGTCGTCGCAGCCCTTGTCGGACAATCAGACCGGATGGGATTGGTTTTCCCTATCGTTTGACACCGGCGACAAGCTGATGGGGTTTCGCCTGCGGCAAACGGAGGGCAGTTATTATACCTCGGCCACTTGGATCAGCGCGGATGGCACCACCGAAAGCTTTGCTGATGGTGCATTTGATGCGCAACCTCTTAACAAATACCAAAGCCCGGGTGCGCAGGTGCCAACGCAGTGGCGCGTGACCTTGCCAGAGAGGGACGTGGACATCACCGTGGAGGCGATAAACCCGAATGCGTGGATGCCGTTAAGCGTACCCTATTGGGAAGGGCCGATACGGATTGAGGGCAGCCACCAAGGCCGCGGTTATTTGGAGATGACAGGGTATGAGTGAGTGGTTTGAAACCTTAGATGGGCTTTATACAATGGCTTGGGATCAGCTTGAACAGGGAGTTGCCGATAGCAGCCATCCGGCGCGTCACCCCAGCCTTGCCACCATCAGCCAAAGCGGTTGGCCGGAGGCGCGCATGGTTGCCATTCGTTGCGCGGATCGCGCGGCGCACGTTCTGGACGCGCATACCGATATATTCAGCGACAAAATCGCAAGCCTAAAGGCGCACCCGCGCGTGGCGTTTCATTTTTGGATCGAAGAGCTACGCCTTCAAATCAGAGTGCAAGCATCGGTTGAGATTTTGACGGGGTCAGATGTTGCGCACCTTTGGGCCAAGGTTCCGCAACCATCGCGGCAATCATACGGAATTACGCCTGCACCGGGTGTCCCGATCCCTGACGCGCTGGCCTATGTGAAAGACCCCGATCAGGTGAGCTTTGCCGTCTTACGCTGCGCGATCGAACACATCGACCTTGTGCATTTGGGACAGGTGCATCGCCGCGCGCGATTTACAAAAGCCCGTGACTGGATTGGCGAGTGGCTTTCGCCCTAAAGCTTTGCTGGTTAGAAGGCGGTCATGAAAACGCTTCCTTTCGTCAAAGACCTCGTCCTCATCGGGGGTGGTCACACCCATGCGCTCGTTCTTCGTAAATGGGGGATGAACCCGCTTGCCGGGGTCCGTGTTACCGTGATCGACCCCAACCCAAGAGCTGCATATTCGGGGATGTTGCCGGGGTTTGTTGCAGGTCACTACACACGCGATGAGCTGGATATTGATTTGGTGCAATTGTCCCGCTTTGCCGGTGCGCGCATCATCAATGGGGCGGTCAATGCGATTGATCCGCTAGCCAAACGTATCATGGTGCCGGGTCGCCCGCCGATTGCCTATGACGTTTGCGCGCTTGACGTGGGGATCACGTCGGACATGCCGATGTTAGACGGCTTTCGCGCCCATGCAACGCCGGCCAAGCCGCTTGGCCCGTTTGCCAGCAAATGGACCGCGTTTCGCACGGTGGCCATTAACCCGCAAGTGGCTGTTATTGGCGGCGGTGTCGCGGGGGCAGAATTGGCGCTTGCGATGGCCCATGCGCTGACCTCGGACGGTCATGCGCCAGTGGTACATTTGATCGACCGATCTGGCGTGTTGACAGCCCTTGGCGATACAGCACGCGCCAAGATGCTGGACACCTTGGCAAAATATAACGTCACCGTTTTGGACAATGCGCCCGTTGCAAAAGTCACTGCCGATGGTGTGCTGCTGGAAAATGGGGATTTGGTTCCGTCACAGTTCACGACTGGGGCCGCAGGTGCCAAGCCACATGATTGGCACAGTCAAGTCGGCGTGGACTTGCTCGATGGCTATATCGCCGTCGATGAAAACCTGCAAAGCAGTGATGCATCGATTTTTGCAGTGGGCGATTGCGTCCATCTGACCGCGTCGCCGCGACCCAAAGCCGGGGTTTTTGCGGTGCGTGAAGCGCCGGTTTTGTTTGATAACCTCAGGGCGGTATTGTCGGATAAGCCGTTGCGCCCGTATCGGCCGCAGAAAGATTATCTAAAGCTTGTCTCGCTGGGTGATAAGATCGCTTTGGCGGAAAAATGGGGGCGCGTGCAATCGGGCGCGTTGCTGTGGAAATGGAAAGACCAGATTGATCGCAAATTCATGGATCAGTTCACGGACCTGCCTGTGATGGGTCAGCCGGATCTGCCACGCGAACATGCTAGTGGTCTGGCCGAGGCGTTGGGTGACAAGCCGATGTGCGGTGGGTGCGGGGCCAAGGTTGGGCCTGCGACATTGGCCAGTGCCCTAGTGGATTTGCCGGACTCGGACCGGGATGATGTAGACCGGATTGATGGCGATGATGCGGGCGTGATCAAACTTGGCGGGGCTGTACAAGTGATCAGTACCGATCATCTACGCGCTTTTACCCATGATCCGGTCTTGATGACGCAGATTGCGGCTGTGCACGCGCTTGGCGACATATGGGCGATGGGTGCAGCCCCGCAAGCGGCGACCGTCAACCTTGTCCTGCCGCGCATGTCCGATACGCTGCAAGCGAGAACCATGTCAGAGATTATGGCAACCGCGCAAGCGGTATTCTCGGACGCTGGTGCTGTGATTGTGGGTGGTCATACGTCGATTGGTGACGAATTGATTGTCGGGTTTACCATCACAGGGCTGTGCGATGTGGCACCGATAACCCGTTCGGGTGCAATGGCTGGGGATGCGCTGATTTTGACCAAACCGATTGGGTCTGGCGTGATCTTGGCTGCTGAAATGCAATCCAAAGCGCGGGGCAGCGATGTTGTGGCGGCCTTTGACGCAATGACACAAGGTCAAGCGGCGGCGTCGCAGATCCTAAAAGGCGCACATGCGATGACCGATGTGACCGGATTTGGCCTTGCGGGGCATTTGAATGGAATCTGTGTCGCTTCTGGTCTTGGTGCGGAACTGGTGCTGGACGACATCCCCGTTTTACCCGGTGCTTTGACCTTGGCTGAGGCGGGCCATCGATCCAGCCTTTATGAGGCGAATGTTGCTGGTGCTGCAGTGACGGGTAAGGCTGGCGCGCGGATGAAGTTTTTGTTTGATCCCCAGACCGCTGGGGGCCTGTTGGCGGCTGTTGCGCCTGATGACGCTGCGCACCTGCTTGGGGATTTAAAGGCCGCGGGGTATCAGGCGGCTGTGATTGGTCACATGACCAACGGGGCAGGTGTCAAAGCGCGTTGATCGCCTTTGCAATGGTATCAGCGGCGCGGGCGAGCCCTTGTTCACCAAGGTCATCAACGGTGATGACACGCAACATATCACGCGTCTGGGCCTTGCGGGATTTGTCGTAGGCTGCGTCATAGTGTTCGGTGATTAAGGCGTGGGCCAGCCCGGCGTAATCCCCAGCATCTTGCAAGTCTTGCCATCTGTCCACAACGGCGTGCCCGCGCACCCAGCGCAGGGGCTTGAGTCGGGTTTTGACCGTCTCCGGGTCGCGTAGGATATCGGCGTAAGCATGGGTGAGGTATGCTGCACGCGCAGGTACGGGTGCCGTTATTTCGATGCGTGGCGCGCGGATCATTTCTGACCAAAGCGAGGGTGGCAGGTTGATGCGTCCTATCCTGCTGCTTTCGGCTTCTAACAGGATGGGGCGCGTTGGATCACAGGCGGTGAGGGCTTGGGCCAGTTGCGATTCAAAACTGCGTTGCGAAGGTTGTCCACCTGGATTGTCCCCCAGGAGGGAGCCGCGATGGCCTGCGAGGCTTTCAAGGTCGATGGTCTGCACGCCCCGGCTGTTGAGCAAGGGCAAAAGTGCCGTCTTCGCGGTGCCTGTGTAGCCATCCAAAAGGACAAAGCGATGGGGCAGGGGATGGTCGTAAAGTGCGGCATGGATCAGGCGGCGATAGGTCTGGTAGCCACCTTCAACGACCTCCGCGCGCCACCCGATTTCCCGCAGGATTGTGGTAAAAACACCAGAGCGTTGCCCGCCACGCCAGCAATACACCAGGGGTTGCCAGCTGCCGTCGAAATCGGTGAGTGGTCCGGCGATATGGCGGGCCAAATTTTGCAGTACCAGCGCGGCCCCAAGCTTGCGGGCTTTGAACGGGCTCACTTGTTTATAGATCGTTCCAACCTCTGCGCGTTCTTCGTTTGAAAGAGCGGGCAGGTTGATGGCGCCGGGTATATGGTCCACCGCGTATTCAGCCGGTGAGCGCACGTCGATCACGGTGTCATAGTTGTGATCAAGAAGGTCAGTGAGAGAGGTAAAGCGCTGCGCCATGCTGGGGATGTAGCGCAAGGGGCGGTGGGTTGAAACCCACCCTACGCGACAAGCTTTTGTCGTCCTGTTGGTGTGAGAAGCCAGCAGTCGCGTCCTTCGAAAACGGCTGGTGTCAGCGGGCGACCGTAGCCCGCGCCACCGTCAAGGTTGACGCGGTTGCCGTAGTGCTGCGGGCTTTCCAATGCAGTGTGTCCGTGGACCACCAATTTGCCATGATCGCGCGTATCTGTCAGCCATCCCTCGCGAATCCAAAGGAGGTCCTCTGGGTCTTGATCGCTGAGGGCGACGCCAGGTTTGATCCCCGCGTGCACGAACAAGTGGTCGTCGGTTTCAATCGAGAGCGGCAGGCTATCAAGGAAATCCAAGTGGGCACGCGGCACTGCGGCAAGCGCTTGAGCCTGGATGTCTTGCGGTGCGACGGCTTTGCCGTTTTGTTGATATTGCACCAGGTATTCACGTCCGTCCGCGCGCGTTTCAAAGCCGGGATCGCCTTGCGATAAGATCCCGTAGCTGGCCAGCGTTGTGACCCCGCCAAGACGTGGGTTGATCCATGAAATGCCGGATTTCACCCGTGGATCATGTTCGTGACCGAATTGAACGAAGTGGCTGAAGAAACGATCATGGTTGCCTTTGATAAATTGCCAAGGACGCCCGGCGTCGCGCCCGGCGATCAGAGTCTCAAGCACGCCTTTGCTGTCGGGGCCGCGATCGGTGTAATCGCCCAAGAACACGATGGGCGCGTCTTCTCCGCCATCGGCCTTAATCAGGGCGAGGGCTTGGTCGAGCATCGCCTTTTGGCCGTGGATGTCACCGATTGCGTAGATCATGTTGCGCCTTTCGTGCTTCGGTGTCTGCCATACAGGATTTTTGTGCCGGGGGGAGCCTCCGGCGGGAGTATTTTCAGCCTTATGTATCAAACGCACCAAGTGGGGCGTGACGAATGATTAAGGTTCTATTTCTCTCGCTTCTGATAAGTCTTGGCTTTGGCTGGAATTCTTTGCATCTTGATCGGGATTTCCTGCTTAATATCCCTGTTGAGACCGGAGATCGGGTCGTCCTGTTCTTGTCCAACGAATCTAATCTCATAATTCGGGGGTCGCCTAACTCCAAAGCAGAATTCAGACCTACATATCTCTCCAAAAATCGTCTCGTATTCAACATACCCAAAAATCTGCAATCCACATTCCAATGCGGGATCATCGAGACTTCGCCCCTTGCTGGAAATCGCATATCTTTCTTTGATGGCGACATAATCATCGTCTCGCAGCCCCGGTACTGTAAGGCTCTTTTGGGCACCCAACGCGCTCCAAGTAGTTGGGTCAAGCTTCTCAAAATTGATTTCGCTAACAATCATTTGCTTGTTGATCAGGGTGTGCTTCAGGGGGTCGAGTTCGACAAACTCCAGCTTAGAAACCAAAGAAAACCACTTGGCGGGGGTCTGGCCGGTATTAAGAATAGTAATTTCTACTCCAGGGTGTTGGGCCATGTGACCACCCCAAGTCAGTTCAGCAGAATCCGCATGGACATAAGCCCTAGATTGATCTCTTCCGACCTCTTTTGTCGCGGAAACGGTTTGTCTAGTAGCGATAAGGGTTCGCCAAACAAAAAGGACACCCAAGAGGGTGATGAAAGTCAGCCAAACAGTTGTGATCAACATTCCCAAAGCCCAAGACGCCATGTCTTGTTGGGCCTTCAAATCATACTGGCCCTGCTTTACTTCGCTTGGTGCTGTTACCTCCTCTCCGAAACAAACAAGCCAATCGAAAAATCCAGAATCGTCCATGATGGTCCCGCAGGAGTTACCGCCATGCTGGCCTGTGCTGGAATTGTCGCTGGATACGCTTATGCGTTCGTCTGCTTGATTTTGCTGATAGGCTGAAAAATATCTCCAACTGGCATCGCCGCCCACCCAGACGATCAATCCAAGTAAAACTGCGCCGACCCAATTGATTTTAGACATGCCAACATAAACGCCGCTGAAAACTTCCCACGGGATAGCTTGTTGGCGACGTTTGCCTCTTTCTCACTGATTCCAATATCTGCCAGCTTTTCAACAAGCTGGGCGTATGTCACGCCCTTTCGCTTAAGTTCTGCTTTTAACAGGTTTGCGGCCTGTTGCTCCCATTCGTTCTGTTCTGGCATATCGCCCTCAATATTTTTATACTGTTTTTGATATGTAACCTATTGCATTCAGTATGTCACTATACTATATTCGATATGAAGATAACGAACATAGTAGAAAACAGAACAATGGCACAGCACTTCCTCCTTTCAGCAGCATCTCGGACGCTTTCATTGCGTGCGATTTACAAGGCTGGTGAGGAAGCGGCTTACCAGACGTTCTGTGAGATGCGCTGGCCTGAGACACAAGGCGAGGCTGTTTGCCCCCAGTGTGGCCACGATGAAGCCTATAAGATCACCACGCGCCGCAAGTTTAAGTGCAAAGCCTGCCACCACCAGTTTAGCGTCACGTCTGGCACTATCTTTGCATCCCGCAAGATGGACTTTGTGGACCTAC
>CAKZVL010000124.1 GCA_937922155.1 uncultured Paracoccaceae bacterium
AACCCAGAGATGGAAAAAGCCAGCGATCTTGCGTCGCGCTTTCCGGGGTGGGCTGGGTTGATTGCTGCGCAAGCGGATCGCATCACCCGACTAGAGGCGCGTATTCAGGAACAATCGGACCGCATGGCCCATGATCCGGCCCTATCGGCATCACTGCATGAGGTGATCGCGGCGGCGACGTCTATTCGATCCACCGCGTCGATTCTGAACGGCGATGACCGGTTGGATGTGGATTGGCAGCGGCGCTTTCACAAAAACCTGCACGCCGATGCGATCCGACTGGCTGACAGCAGTGATGCGTTGATGTCCTACCTTGATGCGCCCCAGGACGGTGAAACCACAACATCCCCGACGCAAGAAGCTGAGGATTTCTTGGTTCAGTTGGAATTTCACGTTGCTGCATTAGAAAAGCCGAAATCGGATGTCGAAAAAGTGTTGAAAGATATGGGTTTATCCGGCGATGTTAAGGCGCTGATGCACCCCTTCCTCACCCGGTATAAGGCGGATGCGGAAGCCTTGCCATTGGCGCGGTTTGAGGGGCTTGCGCGCGATCTGGCCTATGATCCCGCAGAACTGACCCGGGCGACGTCGATGCCTTTGTCTATGGTTCTGCGTCGTCTGGGATCATTGCAAGCAGGGCGCGGGCATCCCCCAATGGGTGTGATCGAAACAGATGCCGCGGGCGCGCTGCATCTGTCCAAACATCTGCCGGGCGTGATCTTTCCACGCGGCGGAGCCTGCCCGTTGTGGCCAATCTATGCCAGCCTCGGCCAACCCGGCCGCCCAATCCGCCAGCAGGTCACTTTGCCCGGAACACCCGAAACCCGCGTACTGTGCGTGGCGGTGTGCGAACAATCCAACCCGACCTTGCACCAATCACCGCGCCTAACCGCGACGATGTGGATGTTGGCGGACCCACCACAAGAGCCGGGGTTTGTTCAAGCCGTCGGCACCTCATGCCGCATTTGTCCGAGGGGGGAGTGCGAAGCGCGGCGTGAGCCGTCTGTCATGGGGGCTTAGGGGGAGTCCGCTCGCGTTGCCGCGCGTGTCTGCAAAGTGCCTATAACTAGAGGCGCCCCGATAAGCTAGCCTGACAGCCTTTGGCTTGTGCCGGTCTGGATAGGGGCATGTTCACGTTTGCTGCTTCCCGCTTACAGCGCCGCGAGATAATCCGACAACCGCTCCAACCCGGTCCTTAGAACATCGGTGTTGTTGGCAAATCCGATGCGCGCATAGCCTTCCATGTCAAAGGCATCGCCGGGTGTCAGCATGACCCCGGTGTCCTCCAACAAACCGACGCAGAAGTCCCGCGATGTCATGGGCACGTCGAGCCTGAGCATGGCCGTGGTACCTGCGCGTGGCTTGATCCAGCTGACGCGCGGCTGCTCGTCGACCCATGCGTCAAGGATGGCAAGGTTGCTGCGGGTAATCTCATGACTGCGGGCCAAAAGCTTGTCGCGGCTTTCCAGCGCTATGGCTGCAAAATGGTCGTTCAGCATGCCCACTGAGATCGTATCATAGTCGCGGTGGATCATGATCTGTTCTGTGACCTCTGCCGGGGCCGCAATCCAGCCAAGGCGCAGCCCGGCGAGGGAGTAGGCTTTGGACATGCTGGCGGTAGCGATCCCTTTTTCATAGAGGTCCACGATTGAGGGTGACATCCCATCCCCGGTCTGCCCTGTGCCGCGATACACCTCATCACATAGCACATAGGCCCCGACCTCCCGCGCGATTTGCGCGATCTCTTCCAGCATGGGGCGGTCGATCAATGCGCCGGTCGGGTTGTTGGGGTTGGTCAAGGCGATCAATTTGGTGTCTGCCGTCACCAAGTCGCGCAAAGCGGCGAGATCGGGCAGGAACGCATCCACAGCCCGCAGGCGCAACATTTGCACATCTGCGCCGATGCTAGCGGGAATGGAATAATGCTGCTGATACGTCGGCACGATGGAAACGACCCGATCCCCGCGCGACACCAACGTTTTGTGCACCAATGCGTTGGCCGCGATGGTGCCGTGGGTCACGGTGATATTGTCAATATCGCGTGCGTCATAAAGCGTGGAAATTGCCGCACGCAGACGGGTTGATCCCTCAATCGCGCCATAGGTCATTTTCATCGCCAACAGCTCTGACAGATCATCGCTGTTGCGGCCCGAAAGTTGCAGCAATTGATCAATTGTCAGGCTCGCCACACAGGTTTCAGCTAGATTATAGGTGCAGTGGTTTTCCCACTCATTCATCCAGATTTCGACTTTGAACGGTTCGATGTGCATCGTGCGGCTGGTCCTTACGGTTTTGGCGTCGGCGTGATCGTCGCACCAAGCAAGGGCAGGCGCAACCGTCAGGCACGACGCTTGGGGCGGCTTTGGGACAGGGTAGCGGTGCGAAAGCTTTGACAGTTGCGCGTGCAGCCGCGATAGTTAGCGTGCTGATGGCCAATAAAGTGGCGATGATCAGTGCGCTGGGGAGGAGCGCTGCGATGGGCAAACGTGTTTTGTTGATTGAGGATGAGCCAAACATCATTGAGGCTATCAGCTTTGTCTTGTCGCGCGATGGGTTTACCGTCCACACCCACGAAGACGGCGAAACCGCCATGGACAAGGTCCGCGCGACGCCGCCGGATATGGTGATCCTTGATGTGATGCTGCCGGGACGTAGCGGTTTTGACATCCTGCGCGACCTGCGCAAAGAAGATGAAACAGCAAAAACACCGGTGCTGATGTTGACCGCACGTGGGCAAACCAAAGACCGTGAATTGGCGATGCGTCTGGGTGCCAACCATTACATGACCAAACCGTTTTCCAACCGCGAATTTCGCGATCACGTGCGCGAGGTCTTGGGCGAATGAGCGATGGCAAACCGCAGCCCTTGTTTCTGGAACAAGACAGCTATCGACAGCGTCGTCTGCGCGATGTGGGGCGGGCTTTGCCGATTTTGGGTATCCTTTTGTGGCTGGTCCCGCTTTTGTGGGCGCGCGAAGGGGACAACATCGCAACGACAGGGGCGGCGGCGCAGTTTATCTTTGGTGTCTGGCTGATCCTGATCGTGCTGACGGCGATCATTTCATCGCGCATCCGTCCCGATCCAGAAGATGAGAAAGACACGCCCTAATGGTCAGCTTCAACGTTCTGATCCTTGTTGCGATGATCTACGTTGTGTTGCTGTTCACGGTGGCGTTTCTGGCCGAAAGGCAAGCCTTGGCCGGACGAGGCGGGTGGTTGCGGTCGCCGCTGATTTATACGCTTTCGCTGTCGATCTATTGCACTGCTTGGACGTTTTATGGCGCGGTTGGTTATGCGGCGCGTTCGGGGTTAGAGTTTTTGACGATCTACCTTGGTCCGACGTTGGTGATGGTGGGCTGGTGGTGGATGTTGCGCCAATTGGTGCGCATTGGCCGCACGCAGCGCACGACCTCAATCGCGGATCTGATTTCATCGCGCTTTGGTAAATCAAAGTCGCTGGGAATTGTGGTCACTGTTATCGCGGTAATTGCCGCCACCCCATACATCGCGCTGCAATTGCAGTCTGTGACGCTGTCTTTTGCGATCTTTGCCGAACAGGGCGGGCGCGATTGGCAGGCTGAGGATCTGACCATCACCGCCATCTGGGTGACCGCCGGTCTGGCCTTGTTCACCATTTTGTTCGGCACCCGCAGCTTGGATGTGAATGAACGCCACCACGGGATCGTCATGGCCATCGCGGTGGAAGCGATTGTAAAACTCATCGCCCTTGTCGCTGTGGGCGTCTTTGTTGTCTGGGGGCTGGGCGGTGGTCCGGGGCCGATCTTGGATCAGATTAACGGCTCACCAATCTCGGACTGGACGCAAAGCGGTGGGCGCTGGGTGGCGTTGATATTTTTGTCCGCGGCCGCCTTTATCTGCTTGCCGCGGATGTTTCAGGTGTTGGTTGTCGAAAATGCCGATGAACGCCACCTGCACGTGGCCAGCTGGGCGTTTCCGCTTTACCTGTTTTTGATGAGCCTGTTCGTTTTGCCCATCGCGGTGGTCGGATTGAACATGATGCCCGCAGGGTCCAACCCCGATCTGTTCGTTCTGACACTGCCGCTCAGCGAAGGGCGCGAGGGGCTTGCGATGTTGTC
The DNA here is from genome assembly GCA_937922155.1 of uncultured Paracoccaceae bacterium. Lineage (GTDB taxonomy): Bacteria > Pseudomonadota > Alphaproteobacteria > Rhodobacterales > Rhodobacteraceae > Cognatiyoonia. The sequence goes on from CAKZVL010000124.1 coordinate 4,097, forward strand.
CTTTCTTGGCGGGTTTTCCTCGGCCACGTCGATGGTCATCGTCTGTGCCATCGCTTTGGCCACGATGGTCAGCAACCACATCGTTGTGCCTATGTGGCTGGCCTCTGCC
>CAKZVL010000125.1 GCA_937922155.1 uncultured Paracoccaceae bacterium
CGCGCCGTTTGGGCCGTGACATTCGCATGAACGTCGCAAAAGACATCACATCTCGTGCGCATCCGCTCTGGCTGGCGTATATTTTGCATCGGTTGTCCGGTCTTGCACTGGCACTATTCCTTCCGTTGCATTTCTGGGTCCTCGCGCTTGCAATGACAGATCCTGCGCGTTTGGATGGTATTTTACACCTTACCGAAGCAGGGTTGGTCAAAACGGCTGAGTTTTTCCTCGTCTTCCTGCTTGCCGTCCACATGTTCGGTGGTTTGCGGCTCATGGGATTAGAATGGCTACCGTGGCGCCCTGCACAAAAGACCCTCGCGTCAGCGGCGACAGCCCTGTCGTTCCTCATTGCGGTATTGTTTTTGATGAAGGCTATTTGAAATGCGGCTAACAGACATCGAACGACATGAGACCGACATTCTGATACTCGGGAGCGGTGGAGCCGGTCTTTTTGCGGCGCTTCATGCACAACAAACAGCTCCAAAAGGCACCAAAATCACGATTTCTGTCAAAGGGCTAATCGGAAAGTGCGGCTGTACACGCATGGTGCAAGGCGGCTATAACGTGGCCCTTGGCTGCGGCGATACCGTGGAACGGCACTTCATGGATACGATCCATGGCGGTAAGTGGCTGCCCAATCAGGATATGGCGTGGCGCCTGTGCGAACAAGCGGTCGTGCGCATTCGCGAATTGGAAAATGAAGTCGGCTGCTTTTTTGATCGGAACGCCGACGGGTCGCTCCACCAGAAAGCCTTTGCCGGGCAAACCGCAGACCGTACCGTTCACAAAGGTGACTTGACCGGAATAGAAATCATCAACCGCCTCATGGAAAAGGTGCTCGCTTCCGGCGTTGAAAAACTGCAAGAGCATCGCGCCGTCGGGCTGATCCCGACCAAGGACGGATCAGCGTTGGCCGGTGTTTTGATGATCGACATGCGCACCGGGCGCTTCCGTCTTGTGCGGGCCAAGACTGTGCTCATGGGGACAGGTGGTGGGCCAACCATGTACAAGTACCACACGCCCAGCGGTGACAAGACGATGGACGGGCTCGCCATGGCATTGCGCGCCGGACTACCATTGAGAGATATGGAAATGGTGCAGTTTCATCCGACCGGATTGCTCGCAGGCGATCACACACGGATGACAGGGACAGTCCTCGAAGAAGGATTGCGCGGCGCAGGTGGTCAATTGATCAACCATTCAGGTCAACGCTTTATGTTTGATTATGACGTTAAAGGCGAACGCGCCACACGGGATGTTGTCAGCCGGGGCATCTATTCAGAAATGCGCAAGAACAATAACCCAGACCAAGAAGGCATCTTTATTTCGATGTCTCATCTTGGACCAGACAACGTGCGCAAGAAATTTAAGGGTATGGTGGATCGCTGCGCTGACAGCGGATTTGATCTCGCCGCTGGAATGGTCGAAGTCGTACCAACCGCGCATTATTTTATGGGTGGGGTGATCGTTGACGTAGATACGCGAACCGCGATGGAAGGGCTTTATGTTGCTGGCGAAGACGCTGGCGGCGCACATGGCTCAAACCGGCTCGGCGGTAATGGCGTCGCCAATTCGACAGTCTATGGTGGGATCGCCGGAGACACGATGGGTGCAGATATTGCACGAATGTCCTTGCGCGATCCTGACGAAGACGTGCTCGCCTCTGAGCTTGAGCGCGCAATTTATCCTCTGACACGTAAACCAGATCTGGTTTTGCCACTGCGCAAACGATTGCAGGATTGTATGTGGGAAGATGTCGGCGTCATGCGCACCAAAACGGGCATGGAACGCGGGCTAAAGGGTATTGCGACTGTGTCGGATGCACTGATGGACGTGGGCGTCGACAGCAGCACTCTCGCCTTTAATCTCACGTGGCATGACTGGCTCAACTTGCGCTCGCTCTGCGATATCTCGGAAGTGATCACCAAAGCTGGGCTCGTGCGTGAAAATTCACGCGGCGCACACTTCCGCGAAGATTTCCCCGATCCAGGCGCGATGGACGAGAGTGATTTCACGGTGGCCCAGATGAAGGCGGGCGAGGTCGAGGTCACGCGCGAACCGGTCAAATTCACAATCGTCAAACCGGGCGAGACGATCTTGCCGGCGGACGCACCCGAAACCTTGGTGGCAGCACAATGATCCCAATCAATCTCATCCAATCCACTGCCGAAACCTTGATGGACAAGGCAGCAATCGAAATCCCGCAGGACTACCTTGATGGCCTCAAACAAGCTGCGAAAACCGAAGATGGCGATCTGTCATCATTTGTTCTCAAGGCGATGTTGGAAAACTACGAAGCAGCAAAGGAAGATCGTCGCGCCATGTGCGGTGACACCGGCGTGCCACGTTGGTTCGTAAAAATGGGGAACGATGCGCAGATCGAAGGTGGGATGATCGCGCTAGAAGCCGCGCTGCGCCGCGCCACGGCCAATGCCACAAACGGCGTGCCCTTACGACCCAATCGCGTTCACCCGCTATGGCGGACGGACCACGACAACAATGTCGGCATAGGCGCGCCTGAAATTGAATATGGCTTTGAACCAGACGGCGCTTGGGTCGATCTGATCACGGTACACAAAGGCGGGCTTTTTGGCTCCGATTACCGGATGCTGTTCCCCTCCGACGGAATTCAGGGGATCAAACGCTTTTACCTCGACAGTCTCATGGCCTTTGGCAAGCGGGGGCTGGCCTGTCAGCCAGCGATTATCGGGATCGGTTTGGGCGGGTCAAAGGACATTTGCATGACGCTTGGAAAGCGGGCCTCGACCCTGCGTGTCGTTGGGTCAAAAAATTCCGACCCGGAAATCGCTAAAATAGAAGATCAATTCAAAGAACTGGGCAATTCCATCGGGATGGGCGCTATGGGTTTCGTCGGCAAAAACATGGTTATCGATTGCAACATCGAAGTGGGCTACTGCCACACTGGTGGAATGCCTATGTCCGTGCATGCCTTCTGCCTATCTTCGCGCCGTGCTGTTGCGCGAATTCACGCGGACGGGCGGGTGGAACACCGCACGGATCCAGACTGGTTTACCCACTATCAAAGGCGCGAAACCATAGATTGGGAACCAGTTCAGGAGGCGGCAGAATGAACATCCGCGAGATCCGGCTATCAACCACCCCAACGCCCGAAGCAATTGCCGATTTGCGGCTTGGCGACATCGTCTACCTTGACGGCCTAATGTACACCGCGCGTGAGGGCGTCTACATGCGCGCGCTGGAAGATCAGGCCAATATTCCCATGGAACTTCCATCACACTCAGCTGCCAATTTTCACTGTTCCCCCGCCGCACGGATCAATGCCGACGGCAGTTTTGATATGGGCGCAGTCACCGCAACCGCCTCTTTCCGTTTTGCCAAATGGTTGCCGGAATGGATCGCCAAGACAGGTGCCAAGCTCATCGTTGGTAAAGGGGGCATGACGTCCAAAGACTATAAAGACTACTTTGTGCCCAATGGTGCGATTTACCTTTCCACAGTTGGCTATGGAACAGGCGCACTCCTAGGACGCGGCGTAGAAAGCGTACAAGCCGTCCATTGGAATGAAGAGCTTGGATTGGCGCAAGCGATGTGGGTGATCAAATGCAACAAGATGGGTCCATTCATCGTCGCCTCTGACATGAATGGTGACTGCCTGTTCGAACGCGAAAACGCCAAAATCGCCAAGAATGTTTCTCGGGTCTACGAAGGGACCAAACCTGCCGTGCTCAAACGTTACGGCGAAAGCGACGACCGTACAGATGAAGTGATCTAAAGCAGTTATGCCAGATCCAATCCTGATTGCCTTTGCCAGTGGTGTTTTGCTTTTGGCAGGGGCCGTGAAAGGCTTTATCGGCCTTGGGATGCCGACAGTGGCGCTCACCTTGTTGACGCTTCAACTTGATGCCAGGACGGCGGTCGCCTTCATTCTGATCCCTATGCTGCTTAGTAACGTCTGGCAGTTTTGGCGCGGGCCCGACATGGTCGGTTGTGCCAAACAGCATTGGCGTTATGCGGCCATCCTGATGTTCATCGTCGCCCTGACAGTCTGGTTTAGCCAATCCGCGCCGGATCGGTTCCTGCGTGCCGTGCTGGGCCTGTTCGTTTTGGCATTCTGCTTTTTCAGTTGGCGCGATATGGTGCCTGCAATCCCATCAAACCGTGTGCGCCAGTTTGAAGGTATCAGCGCAGTCATTGCCGGGCTTGTTGGTGGCCTCACCGCTGCTTGGGCGCCACCTTTGGCTATGTACCTCACAGGTCTACGGCTAGAGCGGGACGCCTTTGTACAAGCACTTGGCTTTTTGATTGCGGCGGGCAGCATGTCAATTCTGATCATGTTCATTTCTGTCGGGCATAGCTCAAACAGTGACCTGACGATTTCAGCATACTTACTTATCCCGACGCTGATTGGCTTTTCATTGGGGGAACGGTTGCGTCACAGATCAAATCCAGAACAATTCAAGAAAATCTTCTTAGGCGTATTTGCACTTCTGGGGGCAAATCTATTGGTCAGCACGCTTATGGGATGATTGGCGATTACGCGAATTCACTCAACAGGATGCCAACGCCCATCGCCAAGGTCAAAAGGATAAGCAGGCGGCGAAATGCCGTATCACTCAGCCGGCGGAACACCATAATCCCGACCTGGGCGGCGATCAGTCCCGTTGGTATGGTCACGGCCAAGGCGCTCAGCGCCAAGCGATCAAAACTTCCCCGAAAGAACAAAAGACAAATAGTGGTGCTCAGGATCGCAACATTGAAAGGTTGCAAGACCGCACGTGTTTCGGACTTGGTCCAAGGTCGGATCGAAAGCCACATCTGCGGGATCGCGCCCGAAACCGCAGCAGCCCCGCCAAGGACACCGCCAACAAAACCGACTGCACTATCAATGTAAGGTGTCGATCTGGTGAATGCAGGCAATGCAGCCCGGAAACCAAAGTAAATGCCATACACGATCAACAACGACGCAACAGCGATGCGAAGTAGACTTGCATCCAACAAGCCTAGCAGGGTGAGGCCAACCGGCACACCCAAAAGCCCTGGAATCACAAATCGTATCAACCTCTGCGGCTGCGCCCTAATTTCGCTGCGAACAATCCAAAGCCCTTGCAACCCAACCAAAACCGACATGAAGGCAACGATGGCAACGGATCTAACCGGATCAAGGACAACCAGATAAAACCCAAGCGCAAACAGCGCGGTACCCGTCCCCGCCATGCCGTTGATAAAGCCCCCGGCAAACGCGCCCAATGCCAGAAAAATGATGGTTTCAGCGCTCATGAAAGCGTTTGGGCTTCGCTATGGTCAGCCATCCGAACAACACTCAAAAGTGCGTCGTAAACCTCCTCAAGCGCTTGGGTCTGAAGCTGATCTTTGCGAAATACCAACCCTAGCGTCCGCTGCGGTGCCTTTGCCCCAAGGGATAAGCGCTTTACCGGAACTCCATCTGGCGGCCTTACAATGAGGTCTGGAACAATCGACACACCAAGGTTGGCATGTACCATGCTCGCAATAGCCTCTGGGCTGTCCAGCTCCATCATCTCGTTGACTTGAATACGCTGGGACAGGATCCAATTTTCAATCAACGCGCCAACAACGGCCGTTCGGTCAAATCGGATGAAAGGGCGCGACTTCAATAGCTCAATAGGGTCATCACCCGTTTCTTCGACCGCGACAATCAGCTGCATAGGCTCATCCGCCAGCTTGCGGAACTCCACATCAGCAGGCATGAGATGCGGCTTCGTCGCGATGGCTGCATCCAGATTGCCGCGCTCGATTTCAGCAAGCAAGGTCGACGTCAGTCCCGGCCTGATATGAAGGCCAATCTCAGGGTGCTTTGCCTTCAAAGCAGCGATCGCCTGCGGCACCAAACCAGTGAGTGTCGTGCGCAGCACCCCAAGTTTGATCACACCTTGCAATCCACCATCCGTCAAAACCGAAGGCACCAAATTGTCATAGTCGGAAATCAGCTTTTTTGCCTTTGCAACGATCTGACGGGCCACGGGCGTTAGTTTGGCTGTGCGCGAACTGCGATCAAACAACCTGACACCCAGATCAGCCTCCAATGCTTGCATCTGCTGGCTGACGGCCGCGTGGGTGATGTGTACACGATCCGCCGCAGCGCTAAACGTCTTGGTTTCAGCTGTCGCGACCAACGTGCGAAGTCTTCGGATCGTCATAATTCAGAGGCTTTCGCGAAAGTAAATTTTTCAGTTCCAAGGCGCAGGCACCAATTTGATCAAAGAAAGCTTACATCATGTAACTGAATGTCTGCCACCTGCCAACGTAGCATTAACCAAAAAAATGCGCGCTAGTTTTCACTAGGGCTTCAATAAACGCTCGCGCATCCGGTTTGGGATATTGATCCAAATTGCTGTCGAACTTGGGCTGATTACAACACCCTTAAGGCTGGCTGTCTTTGTGATCAAATTCTGCTATCCCACTATTGGGGTTAGTGTCACCTTTCGAAGCATCGCCCTAGTCTTTGCGACCGAACTGGTTGCGCGTCGCCATTCAGGTACTGTTCCCGGTCCTATCTTTCTATCTTGCCCGACCTTTGCAGGAGCTTTGCATGCCACAATTGCATAAAACACAAATTTGTATCATCGGCGCAGGGCCCAGCGGTCTTTTGTTGTCGCAATTATTGGCGCAGGCTGGCATCGATACTATCGTGCTGGATCGCAAGGATCGCACCTATATCGAAGGGCGTATAAGGGCAGGCGTATTGGAACAAGGCACTGTCGAAGCGCTCAAACAGGCCGGTGTCGCTGACCGGTTGCATGCCCAAGGCCTGCCTCACGATGGGTTTGAACTGGCCTTTGACGGCGTGCGCCACCGGATCGATCTCAAGGCGCTCACAGGCAGGTCCGTAATGGTGTACGGGCAAACTGAGGTCACGAAAGACCTTTTCGATGCGCGGTTTGCGGACGGCCAGACGTTCTTTTTCAACGTAGATCACGTGACCCCGAATGATTTGAAATCGGACCGACCCAAAGTGCATTTCACTCAAGGCGGCGAACAGCATGTCATCACCTGCGACTATATCGCGGGCTGTGACGGGTTTCACGGCGTGTCCCGCGCAGCCATTCCGCAAAATGTGCTAAAGACGTTCGAAAGAGTTTACCCCTTCGGCTGGCTTGGCATTCTGGTTGATAAACCGCCGGTCAGCCATGAACTGCTCTATGCAAACCACGCAGAGGGATTTGCACTTGCCTCCATGCGCTCTGAAACCCGAAGTCGCTATTACATCCAATGCGATAGAGGTGATGACATTGCCAATTGGTCTGACAGGCGGTTTTGGGAAACATTTGCAACTCGGTTGGGGCCAGATGCCGCCGCCAACTTGCAAACCGGTCCATCTTTTGAAAAATCCATCGCCCCGCTGCGATCTTTCGTGGCCGAACCCATGCGCTATGGAAACTTGTTCTTGGCAGGTGACGCCGCCCATATTGTCCCTCCCACAGGAGCTAAGGGCCTTAACCTAGCAGTGGCAGATATCCGGCTGTTGTCCCGTGCGCTGATCGAACATTACGCCGGCAACGACCACCACATCGACTCCTATTCCCAAACGGCGTTGAATCGCGTGTGGAAGGTCGAACGCTTTTCATGGCAATTGTCGACACTCATGCACCAGTTCCCCGAAAACTCTCCGTTTGAGAAACGGATTCAGCGGGCAGAGTTTGACTATATCGCCGGGTCTGAGGCAGCATCAAAGACGATTGCCGAAAACTATGTCGGCTTACCGTTGGAGTAGCGTGATGGATGTCCTGAAAATCAATGGCGCACATATCGCCTTCAGGCACCGTCCCGGTCTGGGACGTACCATTGTGTTCGCCAACTCGTTGGGCAGTGATCAAAGCATCTGGGATAAGGTGATTGCCAATTTACCCACGGGCTACGGTGTGCTGACCTACGACCTGCGCGGGCACGGTCAAAGTTGCGGTGTGACCGACAGCATTTCCGGGCTCGCGGATGACGCGTCAATGTTGATAGACGCGCTTGACCTGCGGGATGTTATGTTTTGTGGCGTGTCAATTGGTGGAATGATCGGGCAGGTTCTGGCCGCAAGACGGGCCGACGTCATCTGCGCGGCACTGCTGTGCAACACGGCCCCTCAGATCGGCACGGCTGAGCGATGGGCCGAGAGGATCGCAGCTATAGAACAAGGCGGATTAACCAGCATCGCAGAGACCATCATTAACAACTGGTTTGGGCCAGACTATGCTGCAAAGACTGACCGTTTGGCGCTGCACCAAGCCATGGTCGAGCGGACGACCGATGTAGGCTATATCGCCGCGTGCAAGGCCATTCGCGACGCGGATCTGGCTGAATCTGCGCGCTCCATCACCGTGCCAATCCTTTGCATCGGGGGCGCACACGACAAATCCGTGCCGCCTAAAGCGGTCAAGGCCCTCGCGGCTATGATCCCTGGTGGTGAGGTCCAGATCTTCGATGACTTAGGACATTTGCCATGTCTCGAGATGCCCGAACAGCTCTCTGCCTTGATTGCGGCCTTCGACCCTGCTCCCGACGACCATGCAAATGCAGGCATGGCGATCCGTCGCGCTGTGCTGGGCGCAGATCATGTAGAGAGCGCGCAGGCGCAGATCAGCCCACTTGACCAAGCGTTCCAAACACTCATCACAGAGGGTGCGTGGGGTTCGGTCTGGGCAACGCCCGGCATCTCTGCGCGGGATCGTTCTATGCTGACCTTGGCCTTGCTCGCATCCACGGGCAATTTCGAAGAAATCCCGATGCATATTCGGGCAACGTCGCGTACCGGCGCGACCGAGCGGGACATCACCGAAGCCTTCCAACACGTAGCGATTTACGCCGGTGTGCCCCGGGCCAACCAAGCGCTAAAGCTGGCCAAAGCCACGCTTGCCGAAATGAAGGGCCGCGCGGATGACTGATACCCCTTTCCTGCCGCGCGACCTTGATTGGCATCCGCCCGCGTTGCACCACGACTACCGCTCTTCACGCCTGCGCGCACCGCAGCAAAAACTGCTCCACATCCCGCAAACCGAAACTGAATTGACCGGGCCGACATTTGGTCAGGGTGACCTTGGCCCGCTCGACGATGATCTTATCCTGAACTACGCCGCCAATGGGCAATCTGCACAGGGGCCGCGAATTATTGTGCATGGCAAGCTACTGGACGAAAACGGACGCGCTGTTCCCAACAAACTGATTGAGGTTTGGCAAGCCAATGCAGGCGGACGCTATCGCCACGTGAATGACGGCTATCTCGCACCGCTGGATGATAACTTCGGCGGCTGCGGGCGCTGTTTGTCGGGTGCCGACGGCCGCTACAGCTTTCGCACTATTCTGCCAGGCCCCTATCCCTGGCCCAATGGCGCCAATGACTGGCGGCCTGCCCATATCCATTTCTCGGTATTCGGAGACGGCTTTGCACAGCGCCTGATCACGCAGATGTATTTTGAAGGCGACCCCCATATCAAACTCTGCCCCATTGTGCAGTCTATTCCAGACGATACCGCCATCAATCGGCTTGTCGCGCGGCTGGATATGGACGCGACGGTGCCAATGGACATCCGCGCCTACCGCTTTGATATCGTGCTGCGCGGAAGGCAGGCGACGGTGTTCGAAAATCAGATGGAAGGCACCTGATGGCGGACCTCAAAGAAAACGCATCGCAAACCGCAGGGCCTTACGTGCATATCGGCTGCATGCCGCAAACCGCAGGGCTTAAACGACGCAACATGTCTGCGCTACTGGGCGAAGTAATGGTGTCTGACGACACGGACGCCATCACGCTCGACATTGCGGTGTTGGATGGCGACGGCGTGCCGATCAAAGATGGGCTGATCGAGATTTGGCAAGCCGCTCCTGATGGCAGCTATGCACCCTCCAAGGATTTTGCCCATTGGGGGCGACAAGTTACTGATATGGAAACCGGGCAAGCGCGGTTCACGACCGTCAAGCCCGGCGCAGCCAAGGGACAGGCCCCGCATATTCTGATCTGGATCGCGGCCCGTGGCATCAATCTTGCTCTGACCAGTCGCATCTATTTTCCCGACGAAGACAACAAGCTCGACCCTATTTTCAGGGCTGCAGAGGCCCGTGCTGCCACGCTGATCGCTGCGCAGACCAAGACAGGCTATGCCCATACGATCCACCTTCAAGGTCCAAAAGAAACGGTGTTCTTCGATGTCTGACATTGCCGGAAAACCTTGCATCCTTTGTTGTGCGATTACGGGGTCGTTGCCGCGTAAATCCGACAATCCAGCCGTACCGATCACCGTGACAGAGCAAATCGAAAGCAGCCATGCAGCGGTCGAGGCCGGAGCCTCAATCATCCACGCCCATGTGCGCAACGACGATCAAAGCCCCTCCAGCGATCCCGATAAATTCGCAGCTCTGAAAGAAGGGTTGGAAAGACATTGCCCCGGCGTAATTGTACAGTTTTCAACCGGGGGCCGTTCAGGTGCCGGGCGCGAACGCGGCGGAATGCTGCACCTGCGACCTGACATGGCATCGCTGTCTGTTGGCTCCAACAACTTCCCCGCCCGTGTCTATGAGAACCCACCAGATTTGGTTGCATGGTTAGCAACTGAGATGCAGGCCCATAACATCACACCGGAGGTCGAGGCCTTCGATCTCAGCCATATTTTGCAGGCCATCACTCTTCACGGGGCGGGCAAATTGCAGGGGCAACTTTATGTGCAATTTGTCATGGGGATCAAAAACGCGATGCCAGTAGACAAAGAGGTCTTTGATTTCTACGTCCATACGATGCAAACACGCGCACCCCACGCCAAATGGTGCGCTGCAGGTATCGGGGCCGCGCAACTGACATTGAATGAATGGGCGATCGCCGCAGGCGGACATACCCGTGCCGGGCTCGAAGACAACATCCGGCTGGACAAACACACCCTCGCACCCTCCAACGCCGCGCTTATTGCTCGGGCCGCTGATCTTTGTGCCAAATATGACCGCCCCGTCGCCACCCCTGCGCAGGCACGCACCATTCTTGGGCTTCAAAGCAGATGATCGATTTTGCCACCCACCCATGGATGCGCGGGCTGTTTGGCGATGCAGATCTAATCGCAATCTTTGCGCCAGACGCTGATCTAAAACGAATGCTAAAGGTTGAAGCCGCATGGACCCGCGCTTTAGGGACAACAAATGCAGCAACCGACACCAATGCCATCGCAGCCAGGATCGAGACCACACAGATCACACCAGAGGATTTGCACGATGGGTTCGCCCGCGACGGCGTGCCAATCCCCGCCCTCGTTGATATTCTAAAGTCGCAGAACCCGCATACGTCAGCACCCTGGATCCACACCGGATTGACCTCACAAGACGTAATGGACACCAGCCTAATGCTCGCCTTGCAAGAAGCTCTGGGCGTCATTCAGGATCGATTGGAAACGTTAGGTCGCAAGCTGGAAACCCTTCAAACAAAGTTCGGGCCTAACACGATCATGGCCTACACCCGCATGCAACCCGCGCTGGAAACCCAAGTGTCAGCGGTGATCAGATGCTGGCAACAGCCGCTTGCAAGGCTGGCGCAGCAGCTAAAGCAAACAAAAACGCAAGTCGCTCAAATTCAATGGGGTGGACCGATTGGGGGGCGGTCTCATCCGAATGCAGCCTCGCTTGGTAAAGCCTTCGCCAAGGGTCTTGATCTGACAGACCCCGGCACCTGCTGGCATACAGACCGCGGTATGATTACTGAAGTTGCGCATAGACTTGTTCAAATCACGACGCTTACGGGTAAAATTGGCGAAGACATTGCCTTGATGGCTGCGCTTGGACCTGCGCAGATTTCGCTTGTCGGTGGCAACTCCTCCGCCATGCCGCATAAAAATAACCCGATAAAGGCCGAAACCCTTGTCACACTCAGCGACTATGCCGGAACACTTCAACTTGGCATCACGCGCTCCGCACGTCACGAGGCCCAAAGGTCCGGCCGTGCTTGGATGCTTGAATGGTTAACAATGCCACAGCTTTGCATTGTGGCAGGGGCTTCACTTGTGCAAGCTTGCCACTTGATCGAGACGATCGAACGGATGGGAAAACAAACTTAAAAGCCACAATCCCATAAAGCAACGCGCCCACACCTTCATTAAGTAGGGCCGTATCTTTCCTGTTGATCAATCTGGAACCCTTTTTGATTTCGCTTTTCGACAAAGGGCGGATGCATCGATCGCGGTCGCAAATTTGTTCAGTCATTGCTTAAGGCACATTCGCTCGTTTGGTCACTCAACCTCTTCTTTCCACAAGATATCCTTGGCGGGACGGCGTACGAAAGCCTCAAAACGATCAAGGAAACCAATAAGTTCTTCCATCTCTGCTTTTGTAAAAACATCGCCTAAGCAGGCACGACGGGTGCCCATAATTGGCATCGCACATTGATAAGCTTCACGGCCTCGATCCGTAAGAGACACGATCGTTTGCCGCCCATCCTGGGCCGCCTGCCGCATAGACACGAGGCCCTTTTGGCGCATCTGTGGCAAAGCGCGGCTCAGCTGTGAGTGATCCGTACTTTGTGTCAATGCAAGATCACCAATGGTCATTGGGCCACCTTCGTGCAAATCCCAAAGCGTCCGCCATTCAACAATTGAGATGCCCCCACCGACTTGCAGCAAATCCTGCGCCTGCTTTCGAGAAGCTGCATATATTGCAGCCATCCGCCCAAATAAATTTGTGCGGGCGGCTTCGGCTCGGGCCTCGATCCGCTTCACATCCCGTTCTTGATCGCCAGTCATGCGCGCTCCACTTCATTCTCGATAAGACCCCAAGAATAAATACGTGACAAGTCATATATTTTCTGCAAACCTCTCATTTAAGCCTTCAGCCAGAAGGCATACGCCCTTGGAGGAGGGCAGGCATTTGGGAGGATGACATGATCAAATCAATTCTACTTGGCGGTGCTGTGGCGCTCGCACCCGCGCTTGCAATCGCACAAACCACGCTGACTGCAGAAACAACCACACCGGGTTCAACGCCGCATTACATCGATTCAACCTTGGCTGCGGTATTGGACAGCGCAGGCGTGGCAACGATGCAAATCACCGAAGGTGCGACGTTGACAAACTCCGTTCAAGCTGTGGCCGAAGGCCAGTTAGATATGGCCCCTGCCCCGCTGATCCTTCCGTTTTTGTTGTCACGCGGCATCGGCCCCTACAGTGGCATCGGGCCGGAAAAAGGTGCTGAGTTGGCCGACAATATTCGCATCCTTTTCTTCACCGCTGGCTCTGCGCAGATCTTTGGACATTACAACAGCAATCCTGTCGAAGACATTCGTGATCTAGTTGGCAAGCGGATATGGAATGGTCCACCGCGTGGAGCGGCTCTGACCTCTGGTCGCGCGATGATCCAACTTCTGTCGGACCAAAAAGACGGCGAAGGTTATGAAGGCATACAAAACCCATGGCCCGATACAGTATCAACCATTACTGGCGGTGGTGTTGACGCATGGACGATCCCCGAGGGACTGCCGTCAGGTCGTCAAATTGCCATTGCGGCGGCGGGTGGTACCACGCTTTATGATGTCCCGTCAGACTTGCTTGAAAGCGAGTTAGGCCAGCAAATCCTTGCCGCACCCGGCCACGCGCCTTACTCAATTCCGGTAGAGGAATATCGTGCCGCCTACGCAGGCAATGATATCACGATTGTAACGGATGACGATACATTTGATACGTTTGCATTGGCCTTTGGTCAGATTGTCCCGGCCACCATGGACGAAGACATCGCCTACAACATAACCAAAGCCTATCTTGAAGCGGAGGAGCGTTTCTTGACCGGATCACCACGCGGGCCATACATCAATTTCAGTTTTGGCGACATCGACGGTGTGTCTCAAGGGGTCTGTGGGGCCGTGCAGGTTAAAATGCACGCAGGTGCGATCCGCGCCTTTGAAGAAGCCGGCCACAACGTCGCAGATTGCGTGCGTTCGTAACCTTAATCACTTTGAATAGGTGCGGCAGGGCGTTCCTGCCGCACTCTAGGGGCTTTTTATGTCAGATGCAGCGACGCCCCATGGGGTTGGCCGAACTTGGGCGATTGCTTTGGGCTTTCTCCTCGTTGTTGTTGGCATGCTCAACACGATGCCGGAAATCCCCGGTCTTCAGGATTTCGCCCGTGACATAACCGGCCGACCTTTCCTGCGGGTTTCGGGGTTTCCGCCCGAATTCTTCTACCCACCAATTTTTCTGTTGATGATGGTCATCGTTGCGCTGGACTCCAGCGTGTATCGCGCGTGGAAAGTGTCTCGCCCAGGGCTGGCTTGGCTCGGTCTGCTTTTGGATGCCGGGCTGGTCTTGGCGGCGTTTCTGGCGTCATTCGGGTTCTTGGTTGAGATCGACTCAGTCTGTTTGATCGATCAGATAACAGGCGAACGCGCACGCCTAATTGCAGAGGCCGCTGAGCGGTCTGCAGGTGTCATTCCCGGCATGTCATTTGACGCAGAAGTGCCCGCTTGTCAGGGTCGGTTCGGGATTTGGATCATCCCGTTGTTGTTTACGATCATCACCCTGTTCTTCCTGTACAACGTCAGGGTTTGGGGCGTCCCATTGGTCGCCGTGGCCAGTGTTGTGGTAATCTATACGGTCGGCACAGCCCTGATCTGGGTCTATGACCTGAGTGACAACAGCTTCCTGCTGACCAAACTGGGGGCAGACGGTGGCGACGTCCAAGCCGCAGCGATCCAGAAAGCCACGAACGTGTTCACCACACCCGACGGTTTTATGGGGCGTTTCATGGATATCGTCGTGAACCAAGTCTTCCCTTATGTCGTCTTGGGGGCGCTGTTTGGCACCTCGGCTGGCGGCACGTCTTTGATCAAACTAGCCGTCAGGCTAACCCGCAATCTGCGCGGCGGACCCGCACATGCGGCTATCGTCTCATCCGCGATGTTTGGCACGATCACCGGCGGGCCCGTCACGAATGTATTGTCAACGGGGCGCCTGACGATCCCTATGATGAAACGCAACGGATTCTCTCCTCAATTCGCTGGCGGGGTTGAGGCGGCAGCGTCATCAGGTGGCCAGATCATGCCGCCCGTGATGGGTGTCGCTGCCTTCGTTTTGGTCGCATTGACTTCGGTGCCCTACACCAAGGTCATCACGGCGGCATTTTTGCCTGCGATGTTCTTCTTCTTTTCAATCTTTCTTGCGGTCATGTTCCAAGCCCGGCGGGAGAAAGTCGAAGCCATGCGGGTAGTTCCAGATGATTTGGTGATGCACCGCCAAGACTGGCTGAACCTTGTCATCATCTTCATACCGATCATGACAATCCTGTTTTTGCTGTTAGGCAACAAGGATATCATCAGCGCGAGCTGGCTTTCCAATATCCTACCCGGACCTTTAAGCCAAACCATCGTCAATTCGACTGGTGATGCGACCTCTGCCGGATGGTGGGCTGTCGCCGTGCTGATACCACTTTTGTTCTTAGACCCTGAAACGCGTGCCAAACCATCAAAAGTCATTGTCTCATTGGCTGATGGTGGCATCTTAATCTCACGCCTGTTCCTTTTGCTTTTCGCTGTGTCGATCATCTCCGCATTCCTCAACGAAAGCGGCCTAACCGGAGAACTGACGCGCGCTGTCACGTCCTGGCTTGAGTCGGCAAATACTTTGCAGGTTTTCGGATTAAATATCCCCATCGTTGGCGGTGTATATCTGATGCTGGCCCTAACCTGCGCGATGTTCTGTGCCATCTTGCTTGGTATGGGCATGCCAACGGTGCCTGCTTATGTAAACGTGGCACTGCTCTTGGGGCCACTTTTGGCGAACCTCGGCGTCAGCTTTTTCACCGCGCATATGTTTGTGTTTTACTTCGCCGTCGCCTCAGCAATCACACCTCCGGTCGCAATTGCAGCTTTCGCCGCGGCCTCGATCACCCGAACAGAACCGATGCGCACAGCATTTGCCGCCGTCCGTGTCGGCATCGTCATGTTCACGATCCCCTTCGTATTTGCTTGGTATCCCGAACTTCTTTTGATCGAAGAGGCTGTAACAATCACAGACGAAACGGGGCGCAGTATTTTGATCGAAGGATATACCGGTGTCATCGATTGGAGCGCTCTGTTCCAGCTGGCCATTCGCCTGATCCTTGCACTCTATCTGATGGCCTCAGCCTTGGCTGGCTTCGACCGCGCACCCTTGCGACGTAGGGAGGTCACTTTGCGACTATTCGCGGCTGTTTTGATTTTATGGAAAACGACGATGTTGATGTGGGTCGGAATTATCCTCGCTGCCTTGCTCATCGGTTTGCACATAATCGCTTCGCGCGATCGCCAAACCAGCTCATTTTAGGTGTTCCCAACGCGGCGGTGGCCGGCAGCAAAGTCGATCTCTTTCAGCTCGTGGGTCATGCTAGGCCGACCATAGCCCCACTGGTCCAGACTTGATCAATCGCATTGCCCGCACGGCGATTGATGGCGCGTTCCCTGCGGCTATTCGGCAGGAATTGATCGAGCGTGTCCGCCGATATGTCAGCACTCAAGACACCCGCGGTCTGATCCCCCCGAAGATCGAAGCCGGGTCCATGGGCCGCAAGGCCCGCGCGATTGGCGCGGCGACCCGTCCTATTGATGCGCAATTCATGCTGTAGCAGGTCGCAGCTCTGCCGCAGTCGCTTTAGGTGATCCGCTCTACGCTTGCTGCGATTTCATCATCCTCAAAACACCGCAACCAGTCGTCTTTCATCAGAACGGGAATGCCGAATTCGATGGCCTTGTTGGCCGCATCCGAAAACACACCCTTGTGCTGATCAAACAGCACCGCACCCAT
>CAKZVL010000126.1 GCA_937922155.1 uncultured Paracoccaceae bacterium
GACGTGGTCAAACAGCTGAGGATCGAGGCGACGACACATACCGCAGACTACGGTGAGATCGTGGATATGGCTGCGCTGAACTATGACAACGACGTCTGTTTTACATGGAACGGTACGACCTCTGGCGTGCGCGTCGCCTCCGGCGATGTGATCCCTGCGGATCGCACCGGGCTGACGCTGTGCGATGCGACCTCAGCGGCCTTCGCCCAAGACTTGCCGTGGGACAAACTGGATGTGACAACTTTCAGCTGGCAGAAAGTCATGGGCGGTGAGGCTGCACACGGCATGCTCATCCTGTCGCCACGCGCGGTTGAACGGCTCGAATCCTACACACCCGCTTGGCCCTTGCCGAAAATCTTTCGCCTCACCAAAGGTGGCAAGCTGATCGAAGGTATCTTTACAGGGGCCACAATCAACACCCCCTCCATGCTGGCGGTTGAGGATTACCTCTTTGCGTTGAAATGGGCGAAATCCATCGGCGGTTTAGACACATTGCGCCACCGTGCAGACGCCAACGCGCAAGCGATCTGGAACTTTTGCGCCAGCCGCGATTGGATCGACAACCTTGCCGTGGACCCCGCGACACGTTCCAACACCTCTGTCTGCCTGAAGTTCACTGATGATCGGATCACCGACGGCGCGGCCTTTGCAAAAGCGGTCGCAAAACGGCTAGAGGGTGAGAACATCGCGCTCGACATCGGGGCCTACCGCGACGCGCCTGCGGGTCTGCGCATCTGGTGCGGCGCCACGGTGGAAACCACCGACGTCGAAGCAATGCTGCCGTGGCTCGAATGGGCTTTCAACGCCGAAATCGCAGCCAGCTAAACCCCACACATCTCGTCAGGTGGATTTCGGTCCACCACACACCCCATGAAGGATCATACCCATGGCACCCAAAGTACTTATCTCTGACAAACTCTCCCCCGCCGCTGTGCAAATCTTTAAGGACCGCGGCATCGACGTTGTTTTCCAACCCGACCTTGGCAAAGACAAAAACGCGCTTGCCAAAGTGATCGGCAACTACGACGGGCTCGCGATCCGCTCTGCCACCAAGGCGACGGAAAAAATCATCGCCGCCGCCACCAACCTCAAGGTGATCGGCCGCGCAGGGATCGGCACGGACAACATCGACAAAGAAGCCGCCTCTAAGGCCGGTATCATCGTAATGAACACACCCTTCGGGAACATGATCACCACCGCCGAACACGCGATTGCGATGATGTTCGCTGTCGCGCGCCAAATCCCCGAAGCCTCTGAGTCCACGCACGCCGGTAAATGGGAAAAGTCCAAATTCATGGGCGTCGAACTGACTGGCAAAACGCTTGGGGTCATCGGGGCTGGCAACATCGGCGGGATCGTCTGTGATCGCGCCTTAGGGCTTAAGATGAAAGTCGTCGCCTACGATCCGTTCTTGGGCGAAGAAAAAGCCGAAAAGATGGGCGTACAAAAGGTTGAACTGGATGAACTATTGGCCCGCGCTGATTTTATCACGCTGCACGTCCCCTTTACCGATCAAACCGCCAATATCCTCAGCGCCGAAAACATCGCCAAGACGAAAAAGGGCGTGCGCATCATCAACTGCGCCCGCGGCGGTCTGGTGGATGAGGACGCGCTCGCAGAGGCATTGAAATCCGGTCATGTCGCAGGCGCGGCCTTTGATGTGTTCAAAACCGAACCCGCCACCGACAGCCCGCTGTTCAACCTGCCCAACGTGGTCTGCACCCCGCACCTGGGGGCGGCCACCAGCGAAGCCCAAGAAAACGTCGCACTTCAAGTCGCCGAACAGATGTCTGACTATTTGCTAACGGGGGCTGTAACGAACGCGCTCAACATGCCCTCCGTCACAGCGGAAGAGGCCAAGATCATGGGCCCGTGGATCAGCCTTGCAGGGCACTTGGGCAACTTCACCGGACAAATGACCGACGAGCCGATCAAAGCGATCAACATCCTTTATGACGGTGAAGCCTCTGAGATGAACCTCAATGCGCTGACAGCGGCCACAATCGCAGGCATCATGAAAATGGTGAACCCAGACACCAACATGGTCAGTGCGCCGGTCATCGCCAAAGAACGCGGCATTCAGGTCTCAACCACTAAGCAGGATCAATCGGGCACCTTTGACGGCTACATCAAAGTCACGGTTGTGACAGACAAGCGCGAACGCTCCGTCGCGGGCACCGTGTTCAGCGATGGCAAGCCACGGTTTATCCAGATCAAAGGTATCAATATCGACGCCGAAATCGGTGCGCACATGGTCTATACCACCAACGAAGACGTCCCCGGCGTCATCGGCGCATTGGGTCAAACCATGGGCGAAAACGGCGTGAACATCGCGAACTTTACCTTGGGCCGCAAAGAGGCGAAAGGAGAAGCCATCGCGCTGCTTTATGTTGATGAACCCGTACCCGCCCCAGCACTCAAAGCGCTGGAAGCAACTGGCAAGTTCACCCAAGTCAAACCGCTTTCGTTTGAAGTCCACTAGCCACCAGAGGCGTCCTTGGTGCGATACGTTCGCGTCAAGGACGCCACCCAGATCAGCCGCCCTCGCCGCTTGGTAAACTGATCTTAATAAACTCAACCACACGGTCCGTTAACCAGACCCGCAGCACACATTCGGTGTACAGGCTGTGTACGCAGTGTGCACGGGATGTGCGCGGAAAAAACCTAATAAACACAGGCATTAACCCCAGCTTTCGCGAATATCCCAACACCATCGCCAAAAGCGTTGCACACGTTCGTATCATCTTGCCAAAAATACTCGCCCTTATGTATCAAACGCACCAACAACACATCTAACCAACAACCCCAAATGAATCCATAATGGGGACATGCAGAACCGAACAATCGACAACGCACTCTTAGCCCTACGCCAACAAGGCGGGCACCAAGGCAAACTCGCAGAAGTCTTGCTGGAAATGCGTGACGTTCAAATCCCACAAATCATCCAGTTTGAACCAACAAAGCGTGGGGATATGGTTCGGTTCTGTCTGTCAGCCATTCAACAAGAACCAAAAACCACCAGAGCGATTGCGTTGTTGCTGTGTGAGGTCAGACCCAATCTTGGTCGAAGTGACAGCGGGCATCGCGTGTATCAGTGCATGAGACGATTGCAGGACAGGGGAAAGGTGGTCAAAGAAGGGCGTTTTTGGAGGCTTATAGATAAGAAAACAGCATAGATGATTGGATGAAAATTGAAATCCCAACAAAATTAAGCGAACCCAAGGCTATGGAATATCTACACGAAATCCATCAAAAATACGGAAGCATGGGAAAGGAAGAAGTAATTGCAAAATTTCCTATGATGTTGGCATATTTTGAACAAAGGCGGATATAAATTTTCCTCTTTCTTCAGACGTCTCAAATTTACTGGTGGATTTGTATTCGCCATCATAGAAAATATGGGCAAACCAGAAGGTCTGGCCATTGCGAATTGTTTCGGTTGTTTCTATTGCAAACATTGAAATTATCCCCATCCAGTTTGTCGGAGGATATGTCTTAAGCCGCCCGCTGCCAATAGCCCTTCCAGTTCCGCGACACAGGCGCTTCCATCGCATTTGACACCACGATCCGCGCCAAAGTGCCGTTGTCAGTGCGGCGGTTGTCTTCCAACCAAGCAGAGTGGTTTGCGTACTGGTGCAGATACTTAGGTGAAACGCCGTGATGCTGGCCTTGGATCATGTTGCGCAGGCGGGAAAAGAAGCTTTCCACCATGTTGGTGTGCTTGCCGTGGTCGCTGTAAACTTCGCTGTGGTTTACGCGGTCAACCATCCAACCGTCGTGCAGTGTATCCCAGTGGCTTGCTTCATCGGCTGACATCGTGGCTGTGCGGGATACGTTATCAATTGCCAGTTCTACGCCCTCACCTTCGCCCATAGCGATAAATGGTAGGGTGCGGCCCTCACGCTCACGCATAGCAACTACAACGCGGCGGGTGCCTGTCTGGTGCTTTTTCAGGCGGCGATCTACGCGCTTGGACTTCATGTTGGCAGGGCGGATGTGACCGCCAAAATACGCACCGTCGATTTCGACATGGCCGTCCAGCACTTCGCCAGTGTGAACCTCTTGCGCAATCGCCTCACGTAGCTTGTGGGCCAACACGAACGCCGTTTTGTACTGGCAGTCCAGATCACGGGATAGTTGAACCATAGACATGCCCTTGGAGGCGTTCACGGTCAGGAAAAT
>CAKZVL010000127.1 GCA_937922155.1 uncultured Paracoccaceae bacterium
CGACCGCGCCAAATCCGCATTGGACGAAGATCGCGACGACCTTGCCCTGCAAGCCGCCGAAGCGATTGCCCAAATGGAAAATGAACTGGCTGTGCGCACTGAAACTTTGCAGCGCCTTGATCAAAAGGTACTGCGACTGCGCACATCTATCGAAGCGGGCCACCGCCGGATCATCGACCTGAAACAAGGGGCCATTCAAGCACGCGCCGTGCGCCGCGAACAATCCATCCAGATGCGCATATCCTCCACCAAAGGTGCCTCCAGCGTCCAAGAAGCCGAAGAACTGATCGCACGCGTCCTTGACCGCGATGACCCCTTTGAACGGACCGAAATCCTGTCAGAAATCAACGATGACCTAAACAACACCGGCTTGATTGATCGCATGGCAGACGCCGGTTTGGGCGATCCAACTCGATCCACAGCTAAGGACGTACTTGATCGTTTGAAGACCAAGAAATCATAATCTAACCCACTGAAACAAAGGAATAATACCCTGAACAATCATCGCCCTGACAATGCTGCCATTATGCTCTTTAACGGCTTTGGCGTCCTCGTCGCTTACGCCCTGCTCGGAATGTCCCTTTGGCTGTCAACCGACGTACCACTGTCCACAAAAGGTTTTTGGGGGATCGGTATTCTGATACTGACGCTGTCGCTTGTGAACTTCGTCAAATACCGCTTTGAAGATCGCCTGTCCGAAGATCGCATTCAGCGCCTAGAAGACGCGAAAAACGAAAAACTTTTGTCCGACTATGTCACCGACGACAAAGTATAAATGACAGCATAAATCACCGGGGCCTTGCCGATTACCTTGGGCAAGGCCTTTTCAATTCCCAACGCTTCAGACAGACTTCACCCATGTCATATCCCCGCCGCTTGGCCGCTCGCATTGTTGGGCAAGGTATCCGTCTCTTTGCCCGTGCGATCACCGCTGTGCGCGCTGATTGGCAAGGGGTCGAACCGATCCCCCGCCAGCGCATTTACTTTGGGAACCACACCAGCAACGGCGATATGCCGATGATCTGGTCCGTTTTGCCCCCCGCCCTGCGCCGTCAAGTGCGCCCCGTTGCTGCCGCTGACTACTGGCTCAAGACCAAGCTGCGCGCCTTCGTCGGGCCAGAGGTTTTCAACTGTGTTTTGATCGACCGCCGCCCAGAAGTTGACGACAAACCAATGGACAAGATGTTGCAAGCACTGGACGAAGGATCGTCCCTCATCATCTTTCCCGAGGGCAATCGAAACATGACCGATGATCCGCTTTTACCTTTTAAATCAGGCCTCTACAATCTTGGCTTTGAACGTCCAGAGGTGGAGTTGGTCCCCACATGGATTGCCAACCTCAACAGCATCATGCCCAAAGGCGAAGTCATTCCCCTACCCCTGATCTGCACAGTCACCTTTGGTGCGCCCATCAGGGTGCAAAGCGGTGAAACAAAGGATGAATTTCTGGCCCGTGCAATGAACGCCCTTGTCGCACTCCAGCCGGAGGAGCGAACATGACCGGCACCACCACCGACCTTATGATGCTGTTGTTGGCAAGTTTCGGAATTCTATTTGTGCTGACCCTCTTGGGTGAAGTTGTCCGTGCGCGCCAAGTGTTAAACTATGACAACCCAATCCTGGACACCTATCAAACCAGGGTCAAAAGTTGGTGGGCGATGGTCGGTTTGATCGGGCTTGCCCTACTAAGCGGTAAGATCGGCGTCATGATCTTATTCACCTTTGCCAGTTTTGCCGCATTGCGCGAATTTCTGACACTCACCACCAAAGTGAGGGCAGATCATACGTCCCTCGCGCTTGGTTTCTTTGCGGTGTTGCCGCTGCAATATGTGTTTGTCGGCATGGGTTGGCAGGGGCTTTTCACGGTCTTTATTCCCGTTTACGCATTTCTATTGCTGCCGATTGTGAGCGCCTTGCGCGGAACGCCTGACCGCTTTCTAATGCGCGTCGCGGAAACGCAATGGGGACTCATGATCGCGGTTTATTGCGTCAGTCATGTTCCGGCAATGGTGACGCTCAACATTGACGGCTACCAAGGCAAATCCCTGATGTTGATCGCTTTTTTGGTGATTGTGGTACAACTCGGTGATCTGTTGGAATACTTCTTTGGTCGTCGGATCGGGCGCACACAGATCGCGCCGCATCTTTCCCCGAAAACTGTCGAAGGCGTTATCTGCGGGGTATTGTCTGCGATGTTTATCGGTGCGCTGCTGTCGGGCATCACACCATTTGGCATCTTGGGGGCGGCAATGATGGCAGGTATTGCATCACTCGTCGGGATGGGCGGCAATTTGGTATTCGCTGCAATCAAAGGGGACCGTGGCGTCAAGGATTGGTCCCACCTAATACCAGGTCAGGGTGGACTTCTTGATCAACTCGACAGTGTAATTTTCGCAGCGCCCATCTTCTTTCAACTGACGCGACTAGTCTGGTTGCCCTAGCGCGACGTTCCAAGAACCAAGACCCAACGCGTGTCTGTCGAGTCTTCTGCGTAACCCAAACCAAACTCTTCGAAGATCGGGTTGATGTTGTTGGCATGGTGGCCCGGAGAATTCGTCCACCCTTGCATGATCTCCGCTTCACTGGTTTGTCCACGTCCTAGGTTTTCACCCAAGGCAGCCCATTCGTATCCCGTGGCTTCCACACGTTGAACAACCGACGTCCCATCTGGAGCGTCATGCGAAAAGAAATCTTCATCTATCATGTATTGCGCGTAATCCTGCGCTGCTTGGTCCAATCGCGCATTATACGTCACACCACCGGCGCCATTGTCCAAACGTACGGAATTCAGCAGCCCTGCAAAGCTGGCATCAGCTTCGGCAGCGGGAGGATCAATAATGGCGAGGCCTTCTGACGACGACGTTGCAAGAAGCGACAACAACCCAACTGATTCTTCGCCTGCATCGACGGACGGCATCGCATCTGTATCGGCAGGGGACAGCACGCTTTCATCTAGCGTCGCCAACGTGCTGGAATCGAGAGTTTCCGCAGCAGGCGTTTCCAAGCTTGGCAAGGATGAAATGGGGGTCAACGAAGAAGAACTGCAAGCGGTAAGCCCGGCGATTAGTCCTGCACTATAAATTGATTTCAGCATGATGTGTGTGTCCGCTTTCGTTCGTGGTCAGTGCGAACAAAAGACACCTGAAATCAGCCGACAAAGCGGCGATGCAACCGCTCGTTGTGAAACGAACTGTTTCCGTACTGATATGCCTTTGGGCATTGGCGAAGCATCTAAACAAAATTGGGTTAAATTATTGTTTAAATTCACATAATTCGTCTGTCATCGGCTATGGCGGCCAAACCAAGACCGCATGCCGGTTGATCCAATGATCAAGGATTGAGGCGAGATGCGAACCAATCTCTGCCTCGAACCCCGCTTTGTCGCGAGACGAGGATATACGCCATTTGCGGAGGCCAAGTTTTCGCCACACTTTCCTAAGCGGATCAAAGTGAATCTATCCGATCCAGCCAAGTCAGCCACATCAACGCCATTGTCGTCGTTTCAGAAAATGGCGATCCGGGAAGGACTCGAACCCTCAGCCTGCTGATTAGAAGTCAGCTGCTCTAT
>CAKZVL010000128.1 GCA_937922155.1 uncultured Paracoccaceae bacterium
CCTGCTGATTAGAAGTCAGCTGCTCTATCCAGTTGAGCTACCGGACCGCACATCCCCGTTTTGCGGCGGGTGCGCCAATGATGCAAGTATAAGTTTGGTGGTCGCGCGCTAGTGGGTCCACGCGCCCCGACGGTTAGTCGCAAAATTTTCAGCATAGCCGTTGGCGCGAACGTTTACCTTGCGCGCCTTTGGCTCGGTCACTGATGCTTCGATCCCGTTTTCGGCAGCATACTCAAGTGCGGCTTCTTTGCTATCAAACGTCAGCTTGATCTGGCTTTGGGTGTCAGACGAGCTGGTCCACCCCATCAACGGATCAATGTCGCGGCCTTCTTGATTAGTGAATTCAAGCACCCAATGATTGGTCTTGGCCGTGCCGGACGACATGGCCGTTTTGGCAGGACGATAGATACGTGCGCGCATGATACACCCTTTCGCTTGATCGGCTTTGGATATGCGGCAGATGGCCAAACGACGCAAGGCCAAAGCCGTTCAAAATGTTATCAGCGACAGTTTCTGAACTTTTGGGCAAAGTTTTTTTCAAATCCCCCACCCTACTGACATCCCCTGTCAGCATGCCCCCTTGAAGCGCTGCGTTGTCGTGTCACATTAAGGGTTAAGGAGTACCCGATGTCCGAAACGCAAACCAAAGACGCCCCAAAATTTCTCACCAACTCTGCAGAAGAAGTTGGCGTGCGCGAAAAGCTTGAAGGCGGTATCGCGTTTCGTCTGGATTCTGAGTTTGAGGCAGCGGGCGATCAGCCGACCGCAATTGCGGAATTGACCACAGGCATCAACAATGGCGACCGTGATCAAGTGCTGCTGGGCGCGACGGGCACGGGTAAGACGTTTACCATGGCCAAGCTGATCGAAGAAACCCAGCGCCCAGCGATCATCCTTGCCCCCAACAAAACCCTCGCCGCGCAGCTATATGGTGAGTTCAAAGGTTTTTTTCCTGACAACGCCGTGGAATATTTCGTCAGCTTTTATGATTATTATCAGCCAGAGGCCTATGTCGCCCGGTCTGACACCTATATTGAAAAAGAAAGCCAGATTAACGAACAAATCGACCGCATGCGCCATTCCGCCACGCGGGCGCTGCTAGAACGCGATGATGTGATCATCGTGGCGTCCGTGTCTTGCATCTATGGGATCGGCTCTGTGGAAACCTATGGCGCGATGACGCAGGACATCCGCGTGGGCCAAAACTACGATCAGCGTCAGGTGATGGCGGATCTGATTGCCCAGCAATACAAACGCAACGACCAGGCGTTTCAGCGTGGCACATTCCGGGTGCGCGGCGACAGCCTTGAGATATGGCCCGCCCACCTTGATGATCGGGCTTGGAAGCTTAGCTTTTTTGGCGAGGAGCTGGAAACGATCACCGAATTCGATCCGTTGACGGGGGAAAAGACGGATACGTTTGAGAAAATCCGCATCTACGCCAATTCGCACTATGTGACACCCAAACCGACCATGCAGCAAGCTATCGTACAGATCAAGAAAGAGCTGCGGATGCGGCTTGATCAATTGGTCGCCGATGGCAAACTGCTAGAGGCCCAGCGCCTTGAGCAGCGCACAAATTTTGATCTCGAAATGTTGGAAGCCACGGGTGTTTGCAACGGGATTGAAAACTATTCCCGCTACCTGACGGGGCGCGCGCCGGGTGAGCCGCCCCCCACGCTGTTTGAATTTATTCCTGACAACGCCATCGTCTTTGCCGATGAAAGCCACGTATCGGTTCCCCAGATTGGGGGCATGTATAAGGGTGACTATCGCCGCAAATTCACGTTGGCGGAGCACGGGTTCCGCCTGCCGTCCTGCATGGATAATCGCCCGCTTAAGTTCGAAGAATGGGACGCCATGCGCCCGCAGTCTGTGTTTGTCTCAGCCACGCCCGCCGCATGGGAGCTGGAACAAGCAGGCGGTGTGTTTACCGAACAGATCATTCGCCCCACTGGGTTGATTGATCCGGAAATTGAAATCCGTCCTGTTGAAATGCAAGTTGATGATCTGCTGGATGAAGTGCGCAAAGTCTCTGCCGATGGCTATCGCACGCTGTGCACGACGCTGACCAAGCGGATGGCCGAGGATTTGACAGAATATATGCACGAACAGGGCATTCGTGTTCGGTATATGCACAGCGACATCGACACGATTGAACGCATCGAAATCCTGCGCGACCTGCGCCTTGGGGCCTTTGACGTGCTAATCGGGATCAACCTTTTGCGTGAAGGATTGGACATCCCTGAATGCGGCCTTGTTGCGATTTTGGATGCTGACAAAGAAGGGTTCTTGCGATCTGAAACCTCGCTTGTGCAGACCATCGGGCGTGCAGCGCGGAACGCTGACGGGCGCGTGATCATGTACGCTGATCGCATCACCGGGTCGATGGAACGCGCGATGAACGAAACCAACCGCCGCCGCGCCCGCCAGATGGCTTATAACGTGGAACATGGGATCACCCCTACCACGGTGAAAAAGAACGTCGAAGATATCTTGGCAGGCCTTTACAAAGGCGACACAGACCAATCGCGCGTGACAGCTAAGGTCGCCAAGCCAGGCCAAAACATGCAAGCGGTTCTAGACGGGCTGCGCACAGACATGCGCAAAGCGGCAGAGAATTTGGAATTCGAAGAAGCCGCGCGTTTGCGCGATGAGGTCAAGCGTCTGGAAGCCGTCGAACTTGCCATCGCCGATGATCCGCTCGCGCGGCAATACGCCGTTGAAAAAGCGGTAGAGGATGCCAGCAAAGCCTCCGGTCGTTCTACGGGTGGTCGCGGTGGCATGCGCGGCGGGAAAAGCCGTTATGGCGGGAAACGAAAATGAGAGCTTTCGCGGTCTTCCTAGCTTTGCTGCCATTTCCAGCGCTCGCGTGGGAGTTTTCACCGACGCCGATTTGTACCCTTTCGACCTCCGCCGAAATGGGCGACGTTGCAGTGACCTTTAACCGAGGATCTGGCGAATACGCGATCAACCTCACCCTGTTGGAAATTGAGTGGGATCCCGCACCCAGCTTTTCGATTTTGTTTGTAGGACCGCGAGGTCGCCAAATCAGTACCGACCGCCATGTAATTTCATCGGATGGCACATCCCTGAGTGTTACGGACACTGGCTTTGGCAATGTTCTAGACGGTATTGAGTTCAATCAAGCCGCCCAAGCACGGGCAGGAGATACAGAGATGATCATTCCCTTAGCGGGGGCGGCAGAACCACTTGAGGCGTTCCGGGCATGTGGCGTCGCAGCGCTGTCCTAGCGGAACGATCCTTTGTCGCGCCAGATAACGGTGCCATCGCGGAATTGACCACGAACCATCTGCCCCTTTTTCGCAACATGCGGAAACCGGCCGCGCCAGTCGCGATAGCGGTCATTGGACACAATTTGTAGCCGGTTCGTGCGAGAGTATTCAAGGATCGCTTGATCAGCGACGACGCCCTTATCGACCACTTGAATTTGATCTGCGCTGACACCGATCAAAGGCGCAAGGTCATCTGCATTCAGAAACCGACCCGACAGTTTATAACCCACGTTGGCATCAAAAAAGACGATGGGCGCGAGGTCCCTCGCCTTAACCGCGCGCAGCACTTGGAACAGCACCTTAGCAGATGGTTCGCCGCCCCAGTACATCACGTTGGATCCGTCAACTGCGATCGATTTGCTCGACGCATTCTCTTGCGGGTCTCGCTTGCGCCGCCACAGCAGCAATAGAGCAAGCGCCAAAGCAGCCGGAGCCAGCAAGAGTAGGTCAGTCAACAATGCCGCAGCCTAGAAGGTCTGG
>CAKZVL010000129.1 GCA_937922155.1 uncultured Paracoccaceae bacterium
CGCAGTCGCAGTACCTTTTGATCAAGGCGCTGCAAAGTTTCAGTGCGCACAGCCAGTTCATTTTCCATTTGGGCAATCGCTTCGGCGGCTTGCAGGGCAAGGTCGTCGCGATCTTCGTCCAATGCGGATTTGGCGCGGTCGGTCAAATCCGAAAGGCGTCGTTGCAAGGTGTTGCGCTGCGCTTCTTCGGCACGTTGGCGTTGGATCAGGCTAGCGAGTGTAGACTTGGCGGCCTTGAGAGAGCTGTCAGCATCGCGAATTTTTTGGTCAATCAATTCGATTGCAAAGGCATCGCGCACGCGGTCTTCGCCACGGGCGTTTGCACCAGCAATGAGGGTCGATAAGGTCTTAAACATTTTCTTCTCCATTACGTGAACGTCGTTCATGAAATGGATTTAGAAGATACCTTATTGCATTGCAAGAGATTTTTTGAACATCGTTCAAAAAAGATGGATTATTTGGATATTTGCCTTATTAATAGGGCGATCATACGATCCAAATCCTTTTCTGGAACGCCCGCGCTGGCTTGATCAATGCCCAAAAGCACGATTCCATGCACCGAAGAAAACAACGCGCGGGTAAAAAGATGGAGATCTTTTTCGCCAAGATTGGGTCGCAACACGCTGAGCGGGCCGTGGATATAGCTAAACAAGCGCCCCATTTCTTCGAGGTACCATTCTGGCGCGGTCTCACCTTCGCTGCGTGGCAGATCAAACAACGCGCGCCAGTGATTGTGGTTTTCGGCGGCGAAATGATAATAGGCTTGCCCCATCACCACGAGCTGTTCAATCGGTTGTTCTGGCGCGTCGGCCAAATCGGCGGCAACCGCAGCCCCGAGGCGTTTGAAGGTCAGGGCGTTGACCGCAAGGATCAGATCGGTCAAATCATCAAAAATGTTATAGATCGCGCCAAGGGCACATCCCGCATCCTTGGCCAAGTCACGGGCGCGCAAATTCGCAAGGCCATCTTCGCCAATACGCTGATCTGCGATTTTGATCAGGTTTTCGCGCAACGCCTTGCGACGGATTTCAACCTTACCTGCCATATCATCCTCCAACTGAACGTAGTTCAATTTAACGGAGCATCGGCAGAGTTACCACCTATTCCTTAACCGGGGCACCACCTGCGAAAGAATTGACGCTGTGATATCCAATCGGGTCTTCTTGCATTTGCAAATGTAACCCGTCGTCTGTGTAAGGATGTGCACGGGCGAGGGTTTCATTGAAGTTAATGCCCAGTCCCGGTTCGGTCGGAACGGGGATATAGCCGTTTTCTACCGTGATGGTGCCGCCGATCAGTTCGGTGTGAAATGGTGTTTCGATGGTTTCGGCCATTAGGATATTGGGACAAGTTGCCGCCAGTTGGATATTGGCGGCCCATTCCACGGGGCCTGCATAAAGATGTGGTGCAATTTGCGCGTTATACACCTCTGCCAGTGTCGCAATTTTTTTGGTTTCCCAAATGCCGCCTGAACGACCCAGCGCCGGTTGCAAGATGGTCGCGGCCCCATTTCGTAGGATGGGTGCAAATTCCGCCTTGGTCGTCAAGCGTTCGCCCGTTGCGACGGGGATCGAGGTCGCGTTTGCAACGCGCACCATTGCGCTGACGTTATCTGGTGGAACCGGTTCTTCGTACCAGAGCGGGTCATAGGGTTCGATTGCTTTGGCCATGCGGATCGCACCGCCGGTCGAAAACTGTCCGTGGGTGCCAAAGAGCAGGTCAACATTGTCGCCCACCGCGTCGCGGATCGCTTTGCAAAATGCGGCGGATAGCGAAATGTCATGGCGCGATGGCATATGCCCGCCCCGGATTGTGTAGGGACCCGCTGGGTCGAATTTGACGGCTGTGTACCCTTCGGCGACGCGGTCCTTGGCAACCTCTGCGGCCATGTCTGGACTGGACCAAAAGGCCGGCAGTGGATGGTCAGGGCGCGGATAGAGATAGGTGTAGGCGCGGATACGGTCATTCAGCCGCCCGCCGATCAGCGCGTGAACAGGTCTATCGCGATCTTTTCCCAAGATGTCCCAACACGCGATTTCAAGCCCCGAAAAGGCGCCGATGACGGTCAGGTCAGGGCGCTGGGTAAACCCGGCAGAAAAGGCGCGCCGGAACAAGAGTTCGATGTTTTCAGGGTTTTCATTTTGAAAGTGCCGTTCAAACACGTCCCTAATCACCGCTTTCATCGCCGTTGGTCCAACAGAAGAGGCGTAGCATTCGCCGTATCCGATCACGCCCGTGTCCGTCGTGAGTTTGGGAATGATCCAATACCGCCCTCCCCAACCCGGGGCTGGGGGAGCGGTGACGATGATGTCTAGGTCGATGAGTTTCATGTTTGAAATCCTATGCAGGCGGTGCGGCCTGCATGGACCTTCGGGGTTTTGAGTATTTTTGGCAAGATGATGCGAAGACCTTAGTCAAAGATGATCACGTTCCGCTTGGCGCTGCCGGTTTTGGTGTCTGCAATCGCCTCATTGATTTTTTCGAGCGGCCAGCGGTTTGAGATCAGTTCATCCAGTTGCAAGCGGCCTTGTTGATAGAGGTCGACCATCCATGGAATGTCGCGCGCAATCACAGCATCGCCCATTTTGGAACCGATCATCGCCTGACCTGCGGCAGCGAAATTGGCGGGTTCATAGGTTGAGGTATCGCCCGTGTGTGGCATGCCGACCATGATCACCTTGCCACCATAATCAAGGTAGCGCGGGGCCTGATCATAAGCGGGTACGACACCGACAGAGACGATCACGACATCTGCGCCACGGCCCATTGCGGCCTTGGCCGCTTGCCAAGGTTTGGGGTCGGTGGCGAGGACGGCGTCGGTTGCGCCAAAGCTTTTGGCGACGTTAAGCTTGTCGGCGGACATATCGACGGCCACGATCCGGCGCGCGCCTGCGATGCGCGCCCCCTGGATCGCGTTTAATCCCACGCCACCTGCGCCGATGACCACCACGTCTTGTCCGGCCGTGAGACCGGCAGTGTTAACCACGGATCCGACGCCGGTGATCACACCGCAGGCCAAAAGGCTGGCGGCGGCGAGGTCCATGTCGGTGGGGATTTTCACGGCTTGGCTGTGGTGCACCACGACTTTTTCTGCAAACGCCCCGCAATACATCGCTTGTTCCAGCGGCTCACCCTTTTCGTTGGTGATCGGTGATTCCTCGCTTGGGTTCGTGCGACAGGCAGTTGGCGTTCCGGTGGCGCAAGATGCGCAGGAGCCACAGGAGCGGATCAGCGTTACGACGACGGGATCGCCAACGGATAAACCTGTTGTATGAGGACCAAGGGCTGTGATGTGACCTGCGGCCTCATGCCCATAGACCGCGGGTAAGGTGCCGCCCCAGCCGCCGTCGATATAGGAAATATCCGAATGACAGATTGCACAGGCTTTGAGCGCGACCTCAATCTCACCCGCGTTTGGCGCGCGCAGATTGATCGTTTCAATGTCCAGCTGTGCTTGAAACGCGTTGCAAACGGCGGCTTTGATCTGGGTCATATGCGGTGTCCTAAACTTGTTCTGCTCTTAGGGTCTGAAAAATGCGGTGATCGTGCAACGGCGCAAACGACGCTAGATGTCGGTTTTGGCGGCAATGTTTTGTGTGCGCCACAAGAAGAGGGCGATGCAGCCAATGACCAGAAGCGATGACAACAGGAAGGGCGCGCCGGGCGAATAGAAGGGTGCCGCATCTGAGGTGAAGTAAAAGAAAGTTTGGGTTACGACCAACGGCGCGATGATTGTCGCCACCGCGCGGATCGAGGAAAGCGTGCCCTGAAGTTCGCCCTGTTGGTTGTCATCTGCGGTGCGTGCCATGATTCCTTGCAAGGCTGGTCCCGCGATTGAGCCGATGGCCGTCAGCGGTGTCAGGGCCAGCGCGACCCAGCCGTTGTGTAGGAACCCAAGGGCGACAAAGGCGACCACATCGACGCTAAGCCCCAGAAGCACTGTGTTACGCTCCCCCAGCCATCTTAGTGCCGGGCGGATCAAGGCGCCTTGGACGATGGCGATGCTGAACCCGAACAGTGCGAGCGATAGGCCAATCATCTGCGGATCCCAGCCGAACCGCGCAGCACCGTAGTAGGCCCAAACGCCGGGATAGACGTAAAAGGCGACTTCATAAAAGAAGGTGATCGTCATCAACGGCTTGAGCTGGGGCAGTTTGCCAATGTGCATGAAGGCCCCAAGCGGGTTGGCGCGTTTCCATTCAAAGGGTCGCCTGATCGCATCTGTGACGGTTTCGGGTAGAACGAAATAGCCAAAGATCGCGTTGCCCATCGCCAAGGCGGCGGCGGCATAAAACGGCGCCCGCGTGCCGAAGCCAGCTAGCAGACCGCCCATTAAGGGCCCAAGGATGAAGCCAATACCAAAGGCGGCCCCGATCAAGCCAAAGTTGGCAGCCTTTTTTTCCGGAGCCGAAACATCTGCCATATAGGCCGCGGCCGTGCTTTGTGTCGCGGCGGTGATCCCGCCAATAATTCGCCCGATGATCAACAGGCCGATGGTGCCAGCAACGGCCATCAGCAAATAGTCAAACGCCATCACAACAAGCGCAACCAAGAGGACGGGACGCCGCCCGTAACGGTCCGACAGGCTGCCAACGATGGGGCCAAAGATGAATTGCATCACAGCAAAGATCGTCGCTAAGAACCCGCCCCAAAGTGCAGCGGTACCAAGGTTGGCGCCTTTCACCTCTTGGATCAAATCGGGCATCACCGGCATGATCAGGCCAATCCCCATCGCATCAATTACGACGGTCAGGAGAATGAAGGTAATGGGCAGGCGGTTGTCGGTCATATCCGTCTGTAGCCCGAGGATTTTGCGATTGCTATCACAGATGGCTGATCCGGCTGAGGAAGGCCGTTAGGTAATTGGCAAATTCCGCGGGCTGATCTACGCAAGGCAGATGCCCGCTGCGCCGGATCAATTTGAAATCTGCGCCGGGGATCAGATCAACGGTTTCGCGCACCAGATCTGGCGGGGTCGCGCGATCATCGCTGCCCGCCACGCCAAGGGTGGGCAGGCGCAACCCGCTGGTGGGGGTGTAAAAGTCGGTTCCTGAAATTGCAGAGCAGGTCGCAGTATAGCCTTTGGTCGACGTGGCGATGATCATGTCGCGGCACGCCTGCGCTTGGGGTGTGTGGCGAAATTCAGGGCGAAACCAACGCGCCAGTATATCGTTGGCAAAGGCGGTGAGGCCGTGTTCCTGAACGACCTTGATCCGATCATCCCAAAGTTTGGGTGTTCCGATCTTGGTGGCGGTGTTGGACAAGACCAGCCCGCGGACAATGTCCAGCCGCTTTACCGCTAAGCCCTGCGCGATCATGCCGCCGACAGATAGACCGACGAACACGCAGTTGCGCACGTCTAAGGCGTCGCAAATCGCTTCGGCATCGCTGATCAATGTGCCCATGGCGTAGGGTCCGTCGGGGACGTCTGATGCACCGTGGCCGCGCAGGTCGTATCTGATGAGGCGCGCGTTGTTTGGCATCATCGCCAAGACGTCATCCCAGATTGATCTGTTGGTGCCAAGCGCATGGGCAAAGACGATTGCAGAGCCGTCATCCGGGCCTGTGATATCATAGGCGATTTGAGTGCCATCTTTGGTGGATATGGAAGGCAAGAGCAGTCCCATTGTTAAGATCTAGCCGCGCAGTTGTGCACATCTGCGCGGCCAGCTCTGTCGCTCAGCCGGTTGCCGAAGCACTAGCGAGCGACCCTCCCGGCGACAACAAAATTAAAAATTCGCCCTAGAGTCAACGGCGTCTCTGCGTTTTTGGATCAATTTTCATATGCGCCATGATCTGTCCGTGGTCAGAGGCAAGTTTATTATACGGAGCCTCTGGGTGGCTGCCATCGGTGAGGTGATCGTTGAGAACGCTGAAATAGCTCATCGAGCCGATGCCGTTCGGGTTTTCGGGGTGGAAATGACGGGACATCAATATCTGGTCAATTGATTCAAAAACGCCCCCAAATGCAGCAGTATAGACCATATCGCGGGCAGATTTGCGCACGAACATCTTTTCCGCGGAATGTAGTCGCACGCTGTCGATCTTTTCCTGAATGATCTCGTTTTCTTTGTCAGAATAGCGCTGCGATCTGTTTTTGGCGTCGTGTCTGCGCATCCATGCATAGTTTTTAAACGGCGTTTCGCCTGTAATAATTTCGGTAGAAACCGCATGTTCACTGTCGTTGAAATCGCCCAAAACCATCACGGGATAGCCTGCGTCAAGCTCATCGAGAATCGCTTTGCGCAGGACCCAGGCTTCTGCCATGCGGCGCAAACCTGATCTGAGCGATCCCAAAGATCGGCTGACCGGGTCGTAATTGACAAGGTCTGCCGCAGGTGGGAAAGGCGCGCCCTTTGGTTTGTCGAGTTCCCCCAGTTTAGATTTCAGATGGCAGTTAAAGACAGAGATCGTTTGATCCCCAACGGGAATGCGGACCCGCAAAATGGGGCGGGACAATCGTTTCATCCGATAGGTGCCGCCATCGGACCCATCCAGATCGCTGAACGGTATTTCGAGCGGCTTTTCCAGATCTTGGATGATCAGTGGTTTGCCAACAAACCCCAGCCGCGAGAGTACCGCGACGCCGGGGCGGCGGTGCCCGGGCGCACCGTCATTGGCGTTGGGCGCAAAGGCAAGCGCGGCCTTGTCGTAGGCGGCGTAGGACAGCTTGCGAAAAATGGCTTTGCGGGCGTAGCGTTTTGACGGGTGGGGAATGTTGCTTTGGTTCGCTTCTATCCCGGCGGCGTCCGCCTCATCTATCACGGCTTGCAAGGCGGGTTCGTCAAAGATCTCTTGAAACCCGATGATGTCCGCATTCAACTGCATCAGTTGATCGGCAAGCCAGCTTTGTTTCCAGGCGTGTTCTTCGGGGGTGTAGGATTCAAAGGTGTAGTATTCCTGATCTGGCCCGATCAGGTTTTTGACGTTGAAGCTGGCGATTGTGAAGTCTGTCATAGGGTTTCCAATGCGCGTTTGAACATGGTGGCATCGACGTTGCCGCCGGTTGCCACAGCGATAACCGTGTCGGAGGTGTCATGAAACAGGGCGGCAGCAAGGGCGGCCGCACCGCCCGGTTCGATCACGATGCGCAGGCGTTCAAAGGCAAGGGCCATGGCGCGCAAGCATTCCTCATCCTTGACAACGTGCCCCGCGCCGCAAAGGCGCTGCATGATGGGGAATGTTAAATCCCCCGCTTGCGGCGTGATGA
Organism: uncultured Paracoccaceae bacterium; assembly: GCA_937922155.1. Taxonomy (GTDB): domain Bacteria; phylum Pseudomonadota; class Alphaproteobacteria; order Rhodobacterales; family Rhodobacteraceae; genus Cognatiyoonia. The sequence goes on from CAKZVL010000129.1 coordinate 7,211, forward strand.
TCGCATCGCAGATCGAACCTGTTAGCTGCGCATTGCTTTCGATCTTTCCTGTAGCCAAGGATCGGACGACGTCGTCAAAACCTTCCGGCTCGCATGGGTGCACCTTGAGACCTGGCGCGTCGGCCTCGACCGCCAAAGCGATGCCAGATGTCAGCCCGCCGCCACCGCAACAGACCAGCACGTCTGCATCTGTGATGCCAAGCGCATTGGCATCTTGCGCAATCTCAAGGCCGCAGGTGCCTTGGCCTGCGATGACCTCTGGTTCGTCGTAGGGGCGGATTAGGGTCAGGTTACGTTCCTGAGCGATCTTGATGCCGATCGCTTCGCGGCTTTCGCCGTTGGCGCGGTCGTACAACACCACTTCTGCGCCCAACGCCTTGGTGTTTTCGATTTTTACTGCGGGGGCATCTTGGGGCATGACAATGACAGCTGGTGCTCCATGTTCGCGCGCGGCGAGGGCAACGCCCTGTGCGTGATTGCCGGATGAATAGGCGATGACGCCGGTTTTCAGCGCGTTGTCTGTCAATGCCGAAACCGCCGACCATCCGCCGCGAAATTTGAACGATCCGGTGTGTTGTAGACATTCTGCCTTTAGAAAGATGCGCTTGCCTGCCAGTTCGTCCAAGAATGGCGAAGACAGCAAAGGCGTGCGCCTTGCGTGTCCTTCAATCCGCTTGGCGGCGGCGCGGATCATGTCGATGTTCATTGCAGTTTTCCTAGCCATTTATGGAGCGCGTTCAGCGCCTCTGGTTCATCCAAGAATGGAACATGCCCGCGTCCGGGCACGTCAGCGCGCAGCATGTCAGGGCGGCGGCGCGACATTTCGTCAGCGGTCGCTTGCGTGATCAGGTCAGAATTCACACCTCGGATCAGAGCCAAGGGGAGCCCTTCGAACAAGTCAAACACGGGCCAGAGGTCCGGCACCGGTTGGGTGAGCCCACCGACAACTGTGTCGCGCAGGCGTGGGTCATAGCGCAGTTCTAGCCCGGCATCGGTTTCGATGTAGTGATTGCGTACTTCGGCAAGCCAACGGCTGCGCGGGACGTCCTGGAAATGCGTCCAAGCGGTGGCGCGAAAGGTCGCAGCCTCTTCATAGGTTTTTTGCGCGGGCGTGATCCCGACATAGGCCTTGATCGCGTCCAACCCGCTGGGCGCGATGTCGGGGCCAATGTCGTTGAGGGCGACGCCCAGCAAGCGATCCTTGGCTGTAGCGGCCATTGTCATAGCGATCAGACCGCCGCGGGATGTGCCAAGCACGGCCGCCTTTTCCAGCCCCAGATGATCCATCAGGGCAAGTATATCCTGCGTTTCCTGCGGGATCGTATAGCTGGCCGGATCGGCCCATTGCGATTGCCCACGCCCGCGATAATCGGGGCGGATCAAGCGCACGTTCAGATGAGGCGCGACGTGATCAAAGTCGCGGCCGTTGCGAGTCAGGCCAGCCAACGCAAGCAGGGGGAGCCCGTCCCCTTCGTCGATGTAGTAAAGCTCTGTGCCATCAGCGGCGGAATAACGGGGCATTTAGACCAACGCCGGGATTGTGGTTAGGTCAGCCAAGACGTGATGCGGTTTAGCATAGAGGCGATCCATTGGTGCGCCGCCTCGGTTGACCCACGCGGTTTGAAAGCCATAGCCCGCAGCGCCGCAAGCGTCCCACCCGTTGGAGGAGACGAACAAAACCTCATCGTTGGCGCAGCCAAAGTGGTCGCAGACCATATCGTAAACGGTGACATGCGGTTTGAAAATGCCGACCGTTTCCACAGACAAAGTGGCGTTCAAAAGTTCGCTTAAACCAGCGCTCTTGACGGCACCCTCCAGCATCTCAGGTGACCCGTTGGACAGAATGCCAGTTTTGAACCCCGCGCCCTGAAGCTCTGCCAGCATGTCGGGAACTTCGGGGAAAGCGCTGAGTTGCCAATAGAGCGCGAGGAGCGTTTCGCGCAGTTCTTCATCGTCCAGCTTTGCGGCCTCTAGCGCCCAATCAAGTCCGTCTTGGGTTACTTGCCAAAAGTCACAATGCTGGCCTGCGACAGCGCGCAGCCACGTATATTCAAGCTGCTTTGATCGCCAGTCTGCGGCCAGCTTTGGCCATACCTCTGCCAGTGCTGTGCGCCCGGGTTCTCGGGCGGCTTCGCGTGCGGCGGCGTTGACGTCAAACAAGGTGCCATAGGCGTCAAAGATGCAGGTGGTTATTGGCATTTGGCGTTCTCCGTTTGGCGCAGATTGCCTTGTCGTGCGCCATTGGTAAAGCGGTTTGCATGCGGGTGCCCCTACGCATAAGTTCGCGCCAGAAAATTCCAGAAAGGACACCCCTATGACCACAGCGAAATCCGGCGATACTGTGCGCCTTCATTACACCGGACGCCTGACCAATGGGTCAGTCTTTGACAGTTCAGAAGGGAAGGACCCGCTGGAGTTTCAGGCCGGTCAGGGCATGTTGGTACCCGGTTTGGATCGCGAGATTGTCGGCATGAGTGTGGGTGAAAAGAAGACAGTGGATGTGCCGTTTTCCGAGGGCTACGGCGATATTGATCCCAACAATCTGCACACCCTTCCGCGCGAAGGGTTTCCCGCAGAGGTGCCATTGGATGTCGGTCAACATTTGCAGATGCAGGGTCCAAACGGTCAGGTCGTTATGGTGCATGTTGCAGAGGTCAGCGAAACCGAGGTGACCGTGGATGCGAACCATTTTCTGGCGGGCAAAGACCTGCAATTTGACGTCGAGCTGGTGAGCGTCGATCCGGTCTAGTCGAATTTTCTGATTGGCTGTGTTAAGCTGGCCCCCAGAATGGGGAGAATACGCTATGTCAGAGACACACGGAAAAGTTTGGTGGACCGAATTGATGACCCGCGATGTCGCGGGGGCAAGGGACTATTACGCTACGATGTTGGGTTGGGTTTGGCAGGTCATGCCAATGCCAGAGGGTGATTATCACATGGCAATGGTGGATGGTCAGCCGGTGGCGGGCATGATGGATATGAGCGCGATGGAACATCTTGCCAACGTGCCGCCGCATTGGTTTTCCTATTTCGCCGTCGATGACATTGACGCGACGGTCAAAGCGACGGTTCAGGCGGGTGGCAAAGTACTGCGCGACCCGTTTGATGTGCCTGGCACGGGGCGGATCGCGATTTTGGAAGATCCGACCGGGGCCCCGATGGGGATGATGACGCCAGAACCTATGCCGGACGCATAAAGCTGATGAAGTTGTGCAGAGCGCAGACTTAAAGCTTGATTAACCATATATTTCGATTTGCTCCAATACCCTCTCCCCCGTAGCAACCCTTTGCTACTGAAGGAGGTGATTGGACTGACGAATCATAAATTCCGCAAATGGATGGTGGCGATAGCCGCAATGTCGTTGGCTGTTGCCATCATCCGCCTTCTGATCGGGGCCTAGCTCTGAAAAGAAGTTGCCCCGCAGAGCTAGCACTCTGCGGGGCGTTCGTTTCGGTGATTAGACTG
>CAKZVL010000130.1 GCA_937922155.1 uncultured Paracoccaceae bacterium
GCGCGCGCCAAATGGCTGGGCCTGCCCAGCGAGGAAAAGTTCAAAGGGTTTGGCGTATCCGCCTGCGCGACCTGCGATGGTTTCTTTTACCGCGGCCAAGAGATTGTGGTTGTCGGTGGCGGGAATACCGCTGTCGAAGAAGCACTGTTCCTAACCAACTTCGCCTCCAAAGTCACATTGATCCATCGCCGCGATGAATTGCGGGCGGAAAAGATCCTTCAGAACCGGTTGATGAAGAACGAAAAAATCGAACCCCTCTGGTTTCATGAGGTCGAAGAAGTCTTTGGCGGCGACAACCCGCTTGGCGTCGAAGGCGTGCGTGTTAAGCATACCAAGACAGGCGAAATCACTGAAATCCCCTGCAAAGGCGTCTTTATCGCCATCGGTCACGCCCCGGCCTCCGAATTGGTCAAGGATCAGTTGGAAACCCACATGGGCGGCTATGTAAAGGTAGAGGCAGGATCAACGAAGACCGCGATCCCCGGCGTATTTGCAGCGGGTGATCTGACCGATCACATCTATCGTCAGGCGGTGACATCTGCTGGCATGGGCTGCATGGCCGCTCTTGATGCCGAAAAGTTTATCGCAGAGTCAGACTAAGAACACCGCGTTCTGGCAAAACGTCACAAATCTGTTTCATCACAAGGCTACCTCAGTCACGGCTACCCCCCGGTAGCTGGCGGCAGCACACCCTGCCGCCCTCTTAATGCGTCCGGCCTCGGCTGGACGTGTTAAGAGCATTCAAAGCGCTGCGCGCTCCAGCTCGATCAATTGCTCAAGATTTGTGGGGCTTATTCGCCCTTCAACAACCGTGCGTCCCACCACCATGGCCGGAGTACCCACAAATCCAAACTGATCAGCCAAGGCGCGGGCACGTCCCAAATTTTGCAAAACGTCTCCACTATCGAAATCGCTTTGGAACTGAGCGACATCAAGATCCAAGCGACCGGCCAATTGCACCAAAAATGGGCGGGTAACTTGGATCGGCGTCGCGCTTAACGCGGCGTGGAAGTCCTCATAGGCCCCTTGTCGCCCCGCTGCGATCTGGCCTTTGGCAGCCAAAATCGACGCTGGCCCAAAAATCGGGCGGTCCTGCCATGACACATCAATCGCGTCACTTTGTGCGAGTTCAATAATCTGACTGCTCAGCACCCGGCAATAGGGGCAATAAAGATCGCTAAAGTACGCGATTTGAACGCGATCTGAGCCGGTGCGTCCATAAAACAAGGCGGTTTCCAAATCGGCAATGCTCACATCGGGAATGTCATCCTCCGCCCCGCCAAGCCCAACAAAGGGATCGACAACAGTGGAAACATCCCCCCGTTCCAGCGCGCGAAACCCTTGGGGCGCGTCAAGCTCGGTAAAGTCGAACTGGGAATCCAGCTTATCCAACCAGCGGGGCACAATGCGGGTCAGGCCCGCAAATGCAGCAAGCCCACCAAGAAGGAAAAATGCACGGCGACGTTGGGGATTTTTTGGCTTTGTCATAGGCCACCTGATATCGAACAGAACGGCAAAGGACGATAACGATTGCGTGTCTAAATGCGTTGCGTCACACTCAACCCAAGCTTCGACCAAAAGGGAGGCAAGCCCATGCGGAAATTTATGGTGGTGCTTGATGACAGCCGTGAATGTTTGAACGCGATGCGCTTTGCAGCCATGCGTGCGGCCCATACAGGTGGCGGCGTGACCGTATTGTCCGTTATCCCGCCAGAGGAATTTAATCACTGGATCGGCGTCGGGGAAATTATGCGCGAAGAGGCGCGAGAGCGGATCGAGGTTCATTTCGAGGTGTACGCCAAATGGATGCGCGACAAGCAAAACGTCGATCCTGAATTGGTGATCCGCGAGGGCGAAGCCGTCAAAGAGATTATGGCGCAGGTCAGTGACGATCCTGAGATTGGGGTTTTGGTTTTGGGCGCTGGCACCGATAACAAGGGCCCTGGCCCCCTTGTTACAGCGCTCAGCCGTCAGGCGGGCAGCTTGCCCATTCCGATCACGATTGTTCCAGGCGATTTGTCCAAAGAACGGCTTCAGGCGATCACCTGATTTAGAATAGTTCTAATCCTTGACAAAGCGCTGCGCCGGGCTCATCTATAAAGCCTGATAAAAAGGTTGCTGCCATGTTCATTCAAACGGAATCAACGCCGAACCCTGCCACGCTGAAATTCTTGCCCGGTCAAACCGTGCTTGAAGTCGGTACAGCTGATTTTCCGACTGTGGAAGCGGCCGAAGCCTCCCCCCTTGCCCAGCGCATTTTCGCGGTCGAGGGTGTTACAGGCGTGTTCTTTGGCATCGACTTTGTGACAGTGACAAAGGCTGACGCGGTGGAATGGGATCACGTCAAACCGGCGATCCTTGGTGCGATCATGGAACATTTCCAATCAGGCGCGTCTGTCATGGGTGCCGATCATCAGCATACTTCTGGCCATGCTGAACACACCGGCGAAGACGGTGAGATTGTTGGCCAGATCAAAGAATTGCTTGATACCCGCGTGCGCCCGGCTGTGGCCCAAGATGGCGGCGATATCACCTTCCACGGGTTTGAACGCGGCATCGTTTATCTGCATATGCAAGGCGCCTGTGCGGGCTGTCCTTCCTCGACCCTGACGCTGAAAATGGGCATCGAAAACCTGCTGCGCCACTACATACCCGAAGTGGTCGAAGTCCGCCCCGTCGCGGCCTGATGGCCGACAAAATCGAAGTCGAAAACGTAAACGTCCCGGGTCAAGTGAACCGTGTAGATGCGGCCAAATATGCGGCTATGAAAGCTGCAACCCTAAAGGTCATGTCGTCTGTGGGCATGACAGCCAAAGCCATCAAAGACGCCGCCCATGCCCATCTGCCAGAGGATTTATTCCCCGGCGGCGCGACATCTGGCTGGTGGCAAAAGACCGTGCAGCTTGATCTGGAGGCCAAAGGGGTTATTGAACGGCATGACACAAAGCCGCTCACTTTTTCCCTGAAATGACCCACCCCACCATCCTTGCCTTTGATACCTCTGCTGCGCATTGCGCTGCGGCCTTGCTCATCGACGGCAACATCGTGGTGTCCCGTCGCGAAACAATGGCAAAGGGCCAAGCCGAACGCCTTATGCCGATGCTGCATGATGTGATGGAGGGGCAGGGCTGCTATTGGAAAGACTTAGACGCCGTCGCCGTGGGCATTGGCCCCGGTAATTTCACGGGCATCCGCATTGGTGTGTCTGCCGCGCGTGGCTTGGCGCTGGGCCTGTCCAAACCCGCGATTGGCGTCAGCACGTTTGAGGCCTTAATGAACGTCAACGCACCCATGGGCCAAATCACGATGGCCGTGCCCGGCCCCGCTGGCGCGTTCTACCTCCAGTCGTTTCATAGCGGCAAAGCCAACGGCGACCCGCGGGTTCAAGCCACACTAAAGCCGGGGGAAGGCTGGGGTGTGGCCGATGTGGAGGTTCTTGTTGACCCCGCCTACGGATCGCGTGCGAAGGGGACGGAAACACCGCTCCCATCCGGGGTCCACCATGACGATTTCGCCAGGCACGCCGCGCATATCGCACAAATCGCAGCCCGTAAGCTGCGTCACAGCGACATTGGCCGCCCTGCCCCGCTTTATATCAAACCAGCAGACGCCGCCCCGTCCAAAACACCGCCGCCTGTTATCCTACCATGACACCGGAGGCGCTGGCGCGAACACATCTGTCCGCTTTTGGGCCTGACAAGGCATGGTCTGGCGGAACCTTTGCAACGCTCTTGGCCGATACGGCTGTGATTTTGACGGGGGACGCCAACAGCTTTGTCCTTGGCAGGGTCACGCTGGATGAGGCTGAGATTCTCACGCTTGCAACTGACCCCGATCAGCAACGCAAAGGATTGGCCGCCAAGGCCCTCTCAGATTTTGCAGACCAAGCCGCACAAGCCGGGGCGCTATCCGTATTTCTGGAAGTGGCAGAAGACAACACCGCCGCTCTCGCGCTTTATACCAAGGCGGGGTTTGCGCAGGTTGGCGCACGCAAAGCATACTATCGGCGCGCCAACGGCCCCGCAGTACGTGCATTGATCCTACGTCGCGACATTGACTGACCAAAATCGCCTATTCCTCATGCAAACAACGCAAATCCCTGCGCAGATTCATAAAAACCGGTTGACGCTCCCTGTTCGGCGTTGCCTTATCGACCCATGAACCGACATACGGCTCGCTTTCACGGGGGTGGCGGGCGTTTTGTCGCAAAACCCCCAAAGACAAACGTAACGGGAGAACCCAATGACCCTTATGCAGAAATTTCTTGGCGCAACGGCTGCCATCGCGCTCAGCGCTGGCGCAGCTGTCGCTGACGGCCACGCAGCCGAACCTGCGATCATCTTTGACCTAGGCGGCAAGTTCGACAAATCCTTCAACGAATCTGCGTTCAACGGTGCACAGCGCTGGGCAGAAGAAACCGGCGGAACCTTCGCCGAGGTTGAGCTTCAGTCAGACGCACAGCGCGAACAGGCGCTGCGTCGTTTTGCTGAATCCGGCGCAAACCCGATCGTCATGGCAGGCTTTGCCTTTGCAACCGCCCTTGGCGAAGTGGCAGGCGACTATCCTGACACCAAGTTCCAGATCATCGACATGGTGGTGGATGCACCAAACGTGCGCTCCATCGTGTTCGCCGAAGAGCAGGGGTCCTACCTTGTTGGCATGCTGGCTGCGATGGCGTCTGAAACAGACACCGTTGGCTTTATCGGCGGCATGGACATTCCGCTGATCCGCAACTTTGCCTGTGGCTATGCCCAAGGTGTCGCAGCGGTGAACCCAGACGCAACCGTCATCGCCAACATGACAGGCACAACGCCTGCCGCTTGGAACGACCCGGTTAAAGGGTCTGAGCTGACATTGGCCCAAATCAGCCAAGGGGCTGACGTAGTTTATGCGGCCGCTGGCGGCACTGGCGTTGGTGTTCTGCAAACCGCCGCTGACGAAGACATCTTGTCCATCGGTGTGGACAGCAACCACAACTATCTGCACCCGGGCGAAGTGCTGACATCCATGCTCAAGCGTGTTGACAACGCGGTCTATGATGCGTTCACAGCCGGAACGGACCTCGAACCCGGCTTTAACGTCATGGATCTGTCCAACGGCGGTGTTGGTTTTGCGCTTGATGAAAACAACGCAGACCTGATCAGTGCTGAAATGAAGGCCGCCGTTGAAGAGGCCAGCGCGAAAATCGTTTCAGGTGAGATTTCGGTCGTGAACTACAATCAGGCTGAAAGCTGCCCGGTTCTGGACTTCTAAGCCATAATCGTTTGAAGATAAGGCCGCGCCAATTGTGGCGCGGCCTTTTTTGATCCGGGGGGAAATTACATGAGCACGCCAATCGAAACATTCTTTTCTGCATGGGGCATGACGGATGATGCCGCGCGCGCCGACGCCATTGCTGATGCTTTTGCCAGCGACGGCACCTACGCCGACCCGCGATCCCAAGGCGCACTATCCGGGGCACAGGCCATCGCAGGCTACGTCAATATGTTCAGCGCCAATGCGCCGGGATGGACGGCCAAGGTGGTCAACTCCGATGAAATCGACGGCACCCATCGCGCCACTGTCGCATTTGGCGGTTTGGGCCCAGACGGTAATGAAATGGTGCAGCACGGACAGTATTTCGCTGATCTGACGGATGGCAAAATCACCCGCATGGTCGGTTTCGTTGGAACGGGCGCCCCTGAATGACCACTGCCCCCGCCATCGAACTCAAAGGTATTTCCAAAGCCTTTGGCCCCGTGCAAGCGAACAAAGATATCAATATCCGCGTGATGCCCGGCACGATCCACGGGATCATCGGGGAAAATGGTGCGGGCAAATCAACGCTGATGTCGATCCTTTATGGTTTTTACAAAGCCGACGCAGGTGAGATTTTCATCGCCGGACAAAAGACGACAATCCCCGATAGCCAAGCAGCGATCACCGCTGGCATCGGCCTGGTGTTCCAACACTTTAAGCTTGTGGAAAACTTTACCGTTCTGGAAAACGTCGTCCTCGGGGCCGAGGATGGCGCAATGCTGCGCCCGTCCTTGCGCAAAGCCCGGCGCGAGCTCAGCGCGCTGGCTGACGAATATGAGCTTAACATCGACCCTGACGCAAAGATCGAAGACATCGGCGTCGGCATGCAGCAGCGTGTTGAAATCCTAAAGGCGCTGTATCGCCGTGCGGATATCTTGATTTTGGATGAACCCACGGGCGTTTTGACCCCGGCAGAGGCCGATCAGCTGTTCCGCATTCTTGGCCGCCTCAAGGACGAAGGCAAAACCATCATCCTGATCACCCATAAACTGCGCGAGATTATGGACATCACCGACACCGTCAGCGTGATGCGCCGGGGTGAGATGACCGCGACGGTCAAAACTGCCGAAACCTCTCCCGCGGAACTCGCCGAACTGATGGTTGGTCGAAAAGTTCTGTTGCGGGTTGAAAAGGCGCCCGCAGTGATCGGGGCAAAAATCCTTGAGGTGCGCGATTTGAACGTCACCGACGACAAGGGTGTGCACCGCCTAAAGGGCGTCAGCTTTGACGTTCACGCTGGCGAAATCCTTGGCATCGCCGGGGTCGCTGGCAACGGGCAGTCCGAACTGATGGAAGTGCTTGGCGGCTATGAAAAGGCAACGGGTCAAGTATCGCTGAACGGCGAACCCATCGACCTGACCGGCGCGAAGTCAGACGGCCAAAGCCGGCGCGCGCGCGGCATCGCCCACGTACCAGAGGATCGCCAATCCGAAGGGCTGATCATGGATTACGCGGCATGGGAAAACACCGCCTTTGGCTATCATCGGGATGCGCGTTACAAATCCGGCCTGTTGATGAACAACGCCGCGATCCTGTCCGACACCGAAGAAAAGATGAACCGCTTTGACGTGCGCCCGCCAAACCCACGCCTCCCCGCGAAAAGCTTTTCCGGCGGCAACCAACAAAAAATCGTCCTCGCCCGCGAGATTGAGCGTAACCCAGACCTGCTGCTGATCGGCCAACCAACACGCGGCGTTGATATCGGCGCGATTGAATTTATTCACCAACAGATCGTCGCCCTGCGCGATCAAGGCAAAGCGATCTTGCTTGTCTCGGTCGAGCTTGAGGAAATTTTGTCCCTCTCTGATCGCATCGCAGTCATGTTCGACGGGCAGATCATGGGCGAACGCTTGCCCAGTGAAACCACCGAAGGTGAGCTAGGCCTGCTCATGGCTGGCGTCACAAAGGGGGCCGCGTAATGGATGCAATGCCAAAATGGGCCGAGGTTACTCTGGTCCCGCTGATCAGCCTGCTACTTGCCGCGCTTTTGTCTGCGATCGTGATCTTTGCCATCGGTGAAAACCCTTGGGAGGCGTTAAAGCTAATGGTCGATGGCGCCTTGGGCAGCAC
>CAKZVL010000131.1 GCA_937922155.1 uncultured Paracoccaceae bacterium
TCGGATCATGCGCACACCTGGCCTGATCCAACCCGGTGCAATCCTGACGGTGACAATGGCGGAACGGCTGACCCCGCATCTGGCCGCTTTGCTGGCGCAAGCGCTGGACGACGTGCCGGGTCTGCGATTGATCCTACTGGACGAGGGCGCCAGTGCGGAGGAAAAAGTCCCAAACGCCCTTATCGAACGTCTACCCTTTTTCGTTGATCTCAATGACGTGCAGTATTCCAAGCTGCCGGCGGAATGTCCCCAAACGATCCCTGAACATCCGGCCACCTTCATAGACGATGACCTGATCCTGATCGCAAGCTTAGCAAGCGACCTTGGCGTCGACAGCGCGCGCGCGCCCTTCTTTGCGCTGCGCACGGCGCAATTGCTGGCGGGTCTGGCTAAACATCCGACAGTGCGCACAGATGATCTCACTCAAGCCTGCAGCCTCACCCTTGCCCACCGGGCCACGCAGATGCCGCAAGACGACGCCAACGAAGATACCGCCGACGAAAACCCAACACCGCAAGACCAAAGCGACACCGACGCCGATAACAACGACGATCAGGTGGAACTTCCGCAAGACCTGGTGCTCGAAGCGGTGCTCGCAGCGCTGCCAAAGGATCTACTGCAACGCCTGTCAGATCCGAAAACCGCGGCGTCCAGCGGATCAGGCGCGGGCACAAAACGCGTTGGCAATCGACGTGGTCGCCCGCTTACCCCGCGCAAAACGACGCGGATATCGGGACAAACCCTCGACCTTTACGCAACCCTGCGCGCGGCTGTCCCGTGGCAACCTCTGCGACGCAAGGAAACTGGGCGAAGCGGCCTGCACATCCGCCAATCCGACCTTCACGTGAAACGGTTTGAGGACAGCTCAGACCGGTTGATCATCTTTGCGGTCGATGCCTCCGGGTCCGCCGCGATCAGCCGTTTGGCTGAAGCGAAGGGCGCGATCGAACTGCTGCTCGGCGAAGCCTACGCGCGCCGCGACCATGTTGCCCTTATCTCCTTTCGCGGGACAGAGGCAGAAGTGCTGCTGCCCCCGACCCGGTCGCTCGTGCAAACAAAACGACGCCTTTCGGCCTTGCCCGGTGGTGGCGGAACCCCACTTGCCGCAGGGCTCGAAGTAGCGCTAGAGGTCGCGATGACCGCGCAACAACGTGGTATGACACCCAAGGTCTGCATCCTGACAGACGGGCGCGCCAATGTGGATCGCTCCGGTGCCGCAAACCGGACCCAGGCAATGGAAGACGCTGAAACCATGTCGCGCCACTACGTCAGCCAAGGCGTGCCAGCCCTTGTCATCGACACCGGAAACCGGCCAGAGCGAAAGCTAAAAGACCTCGCCGACGCGTTGCGCGCACCCTATATCGCCATGCCCCGCGCGGATGCCCAACGGCTCAGCCGGGCCATCAGTTCAGCGGCATAACATGAAGTGGCCCCCGGACGCTGCGCATTGGCCGATGGCAGAATACTCGCGCATCGTGCACTGCCCACCGCATCGCTGGCACGTGCAAGTGGCGGGAAAAGGGTCGTCCCTCTTGCTGATCCATGGCGCAGGGGGTGCCGCCCAAAGCTGGCGCAATCTGTTCCCGCTGTTGATCCGTGACCACCGTGTCATCTGCATTGACCTACCGGGGCAAGGTTTCAGCCAAAGTGGATCGCAATCGCGCTATGGTCTTGCGGAAATGGCCACGGACATTGCCGCGCTGTGCCAAGCAGAAGGGTTCAAACCAGACGCCATCATCGGTCATTCGGCAGGGGCAGCAATCAGCCTGAAAATGGTGCTGGATGGCTTTCAGACCAAGCGAGTGATTGGCATCAACGCCGCCTTGGGTGAATTTAAGGGGGTCGCAGGGCTATTGTTCCCGGCCATGGCAAAACTCCTGTCGATGACCCCAATGGCGGCAGCACTTTTTTCTTCCACTGCCTCCCCAACCAGCGTCAAAAAACTGTTGGATGGCACCGGATCAAATATCGATACGACAGGTCATGCGCTTTACCTGAAACTGATCCGTGACCGCAAACACGTGGATGCAACACTATCCATGATGGCGCAATGGGATTTGAAACCCTTGCTTAGGGCCTTTCCTCGGATTGACGTTCCCGTCTCTTTGATCGTCGGCGGGATGGATCGAACCGTGCCGCCAAGCGTCAGCAGCGACGCCGCCGCACGCCTACCCAACGCCGCGCTTATCTCACTGGACCAACTTGGCCACCTCGCCCATGAAGAAGACGCCGAAACGGTTGCCAATGCGATCCGGGTCGCCCTCAACGAAAAAGGCCCCGCGTAACAACCGCGAGGCCCCTTAAATCATTCAAACTCGGCTTACTCAGCGCCGAATGTCGCAAGGTAGGCGTATAGATCATACGCCTGGTCTTCGGCACGTACCTGATAGGCCATCTTGCCACGGGCGCGACGGTTATCCAGCGTTTCACGCAACCAATCAGTTGGGTTTTGCACATAGGCAACAAAGGATTCTTCGGTCCAGCCTGTGCCGTCGGCACCCACTTCAACGATTGAATCACCATACCGGAAGCCTTCAACGCTACCGATTTGACGCCCAGCGATACCAAACAGGTTTGGACCTGTTTTTGCGTTACGCCCGGCAAGGATGTTGCCATCGGCATCGGCCACAACGTGACAGGCAACGCACTGACGGTTGAACTGTTCTTCACCAGCGGCAGCATCGCCTTGGGTTGATGCGTGGCCGTCCGCAAACGCAGGGGCGGCCAGCAAACTCAGTGTGGCGGCGAGTGTAATTTTCTTCATAATTGCCTTCCTTTTTCGACAAGTCTTATAGATCGGACTCTCCCAATTGGAGAGAATGGTAGTGTTCTTCACGCTGTGGTCCAGAAAATATGCATCACAGTTGAATGATATGCGATATCAAGCAACCGCATGGGCCAATGCGCACTGGCGCCACAAAGTGCGCAACGCTGTCACAAGATGCTTGATATCTTCGTCCGTATGCAAGGGCGAAGGTGTGAACCGTAACCGTTCCGTTCCTTTTGGAACCGTCGGGTAATTGATCGGCTGCACATAAATATCCCATTCATTCATCAAATAATCTGCCAGCATCCGGGTTTTGACCGGATCTTTGATCATGACAGGCACAATGTGGCTTTCGTTGTGCATATGGGGGATGCCCTCTTTGTCCAGCATCGACCGCAACAGCGCAACTTGGCGGCGTTGCTTGGCGCGCTCCAACTCGGATGTCTTCAGATGGGCAATGGATGCGCGCGCGGCGGCCGCGACCGCAGGGGGCAGCGCTGTTGTAAAGATAAATCCGCTGGCAAAGCTGCGGATGAAATCGCACAAGGCAACAGACCCTGTGATGTACCCACCGACAACACCATACGCTTTGCCAAGTGTGCCTTCGATCAGCGTGATGCGATCCGCAACGCCCTCACGCTCGCTCACGCCACCACCGCGTGGGCCGTAAAGCCCGACAGCATGTACCTCATCCAGATAGGTCATTGCGCCATACTTTTCTGCAACGTCCACGATGTCTTTTATCGGGGCAATGTCCCCATCCATGGAATAAACAGATTCAAACGCGACGATTTTGGGCACTTCAGCCGGCAGGGCAGCCAGCTTTGCCTCCAGGTCGGCAACGTCATTGTGTTTCCATATCACTTTGGTGGCACGAGAATGGCGGATACCTTCGATCATAGATGCGTGGTTGCCAGCGTCAGAAAGGATCACACAATCTTTCAATCGCGACCCCAACGTCGCCAAACTCGCCCAGTTAGAGACGTAGCCTGATGTGAAAATCAAAGCGGCCTCTTTGCCATGAAGATCCGCCAATTCCGCCTCTAGCAGCAAATGGTCATGGTTGGTCCCGCTGATGTTGCGGGTCCCACCGGCACCTGTGCCTGTCCGCTTCACGGCTTCGCACATCGCGTCGATCACCTTTGGATGTTGGCCCATCCCTAGATAATCATTGGAACACCAAACCGTCACATCGCGCACGCCTTCTTCGGCGTGATTGGCCGCACGTGGGAATTTGCCACATTGGCGTTCCAACTCTGCGAAATAGCGATAATTGCCATCTTCTTTAAGCTGATTAAGCTGGGCGTTGAACAGTGCGTCAAAATCCATGGGTCTTACCTTTTTCGTCGATAGTGAGTTTCGGGGCTGGAAGCATCCAGCGCCATAGTTTTGCGTCAGGCAGTGGCACCACCATCAGCCAATGTTCCAATAGGGCCAGCGCCGATAGCGCGGTCAGCAGTGCAAAGCCTGCTGTTGTGACGGGCGTTGATGCGCTCAGCAATCGTTCGGCGCAGACAACCAACAAGGCCGTCAAAGCGGTGATCGCTATGGCAAAAACGGGCTTTACCGGGCCTTGCCGGAAATAGGATTTCAAGTGTTCCAAACGATCCGGCACGAATTCCATGTTGATCCGCGGCACGCCAAAAAACAGGTTCAACTTGGCAAAAATACGCGCCAGATACAGGATCAAATAGGTCGCCATCGCCATGCGGTTGGGTGCCCCGGTCGAGGCAACGAAAAGGCAAATCAAACCAAACGTCAGCAGCAGCTCGTGATGGGAAACCGTCCCGAATGCACGAAAGAACCGCTGGTTGGGTGTTAGACCCGGCGGACACTTTGTGCGCACCGGCCCCACAACAACCCCCGTCATGAACGTCAGCTCGATCCAGCCCCAAACGGCAAGGGCGCCAAAGAAGCCTTGATAAACAGCCGCAATCGTCTGCCGTTCAAGGCTGGCCGCAACCGCCCAAACCCCAATGGCCAAGATCGGAACGGTCAACAAGACAAGCCATTGATGTGCACTGCCACCCCGGCGGTCTGCATGACGAACCGCAAACATAATCAGCCCGGTGGAAAACCACCAAGTGACTATTGCAAGCAACGTCGCAAACCAAGGGATGGCAAATAGGCTCAATACGCTGGCTCCATCCGGGGGCTTTCAGGGACTTCGTTCTTTTCCACCGGGATCGTCAGAAGTGAGATGAAACAAACAGCCGCCTTCGCAGACCCCACCATCCGTTTCACGAACCCACCAACACCGCCTTGCGCCTTAGCCTTGGCGATCTGCACGTTGGCCGCCGTCATCCGCTCAAGAGTGGGGATCCAACGCGGGTGATTGATATCCAAGGTCATTGGAAACACCTGTTTGGAAATCTCGGACGTGATGCGATAAACCTCTTGCCCATACCACGCTGGATCAACGCCCAGCGCTTTGTGGAATTCAGGGCGCTGGTGGTCACGTACCCACATCGTGGAAAATACAGCCGTGAGGAAAAACTTGATCCACAGCTTGTTTGTAAAGCTTTCGGTCAACTTAGGGTCT
>CAKZVL010000132.1 GCA_937922155.1 uncultured Paracoccaceae bacterium
CGCTTAGAACTTCGGCAAGGGCTGCGACATCGCGCAGGCCTGCGTTCAACCCTTGACCGGCCACGGGGTGAATTCCGTGGGCGGCATCCCCAACAAGGGCCACGCGTTCGGCCACGAAACTATTGGCCAGTGAGAGCCCAAGTGGATAGCTGAACCGTGCGCCTGCCAGTTTGATCTCACCCAGAAAGCTGCCAAAAGCAGGTTTGAGCAGGTTGAGGAAGTCCGGATCATCCAGCGTCATCGCTTGCGCGGCTTTGTCTGCATCCTCTGACCAGACAATGGAACAGCGGTTTTGTGTGAGTGGCAGAATGGCGAGCGGGCCTCCGGGCATGAAAAACTGATGCGCGATGCCGCCGTGCGGTTTTTCATGTTTGACCGCGCAGACAATCGCGGTTTGATGATAGCCCCAACCGGTGCGTTTAATGTTGGCCCGTTTGACCACCCCGGATTGCCGCCCGTCCGCGCCGATCAGCAGCGCAGCGTGCAGCGTTTTGCCAGAGGCGAGCGTAACGCTTGCCCCGTCGTGGGTCGATTGACCCACAACCGTTTCGCCCGCGAGGTGCGTGATGTTTTCGTCCCGCCCCATCGCGTCAAGCAGGGTGCGGCGCAGGTAGCGATCTTCGACCATAAAGCCCATCGGGCCTTCTTCGATTTCTTGATGGTCAAAGTGCAGCATCCAAGGGCTTGGCCCTTCGCCTGCGCGCCCGTCAGTGACTTTGATTTCCAGCATCGGTTGGGCGTTTGCCTTGAGACTGTCCCAAAGCCCGATGTTGTCCAGAAACCGGGTTGAGCCGAGCGCAAGCGCGTAAGAGCGCCCGTCAAAATCCGGTGCTTTGCGTGTATCCAGCGGGAGGGCGTCGATGACCACAGATCGAACGCCCGCTTGTGATGCAGCCAGGGCGAGGGTTGGTCCGTTCAGACCGCCGCCTACGATGATTAGATCGGTTTTGTCCATACCCTGACATATGCGCGCTGAAGCGGGATTGTCCATGCGCGCAACCGTCGCTACCGTCATCAATAACGAACAGGAGATCACGATGGACGACTGGCGGTGGTGGACAGCGGCAAAGCTGGGGCAGGGTATTGCAGCGGGCGATATTGACCCTGTTGATCTAACTGAGGTTTTTCTGGCCGCGATTGACGCCCATGACCTGCGCGACCGGATTTATGCCCGCGTGACCCATGATCGCGCCCGCGCAGAGGCGAAAGCCGCAAGTGAACGTGCCAAAGCTGGTCTGCGCCGGGGGCCGCTTGATGGTGTACCGATAAGTTGGAAAGACTTGTTTGATACCGCTGGCATCGCGACAGAGGCGGGAACCGCCTTGATGGCTGGTCGTATTCCGCAGATGGATGCAGAGGTTTTGCAAAACGCGACCCATGCGGGGCTGGTTTGTCTAGGCAAAACGCACATGTCTGAAATTGCCTTTTCCGGCCTGGGGGTCAATCCGATCACCGCAACGCCGCCTTGCGTTAATGATCCGGGCGGTGCGCCGGGTGGGTCGTCATCGGGGGCGGCTGCATCGGTTGCCTTTGGCTTGGCTGCGGCTGGAATAGGCTCTGATACAGGGGGATCGGTGCGTATTCCCTCCGTCTGGAACGATCTAACCGGGATCAAGACAACGATTGGTCGGGTTTCGGTGGCTGGAACCGTAGCCCTGTGTGAGACATTTGATACCGTTGGACCGTTGTGTCGATCGGTCGAGGATTGCGCGCTGGTACTTGCCGCGTTGGAAGGGGCTGCTGCCCCTGATTTGGCCGAGGGTTCGTTGAAAAATGCGCGGTTTGCGGTCTTGAACACGGTTGTGATGGATGATCTGCGCGATCAGCCCCGTGCGGCCTTTCAATCCGCCAAGGGGCGGTTCGCTGCGGCAGGTGCCACGATTGACACCTTAGATTTTCCGCAGATGACAGAGGCCTTTTCGCTCGCAGGCCCGCTTTATACCGCTGACAGCTATAGCTATTGGCGGGAACGGGTTGAGGCGACCCCTGAAAAAATGTTTCCCCAAATTTTGGAACGGGTCCGCGCTGGGGCGCAGGTAAACGCGGCTGATTATCTGAGCGCGTGGCGCAGACTGAAAGAAATACGTGCAGAATGGCGGGCCGCAACTGCCGGATATGACGCAATCCTGATGCCGACAGCGCCAAGCCTGCCGCCAAATGTCGCGCGATTAGAGACGGATAGCGGATATTATATCACCGAAAACCTGCTGGCTTTGCGCAATACACGGGTTGGCAATTTGATGGGGGAATGCGCGATCACGCTGCCTGCGGGCATGCCATCCTGCGGCATTATGTTGAACGCAGGTCCGGGGCAGGAGGCCCATCTCTTAAGGCTGGCCCAAGCTTGCGAAGACGTGTTGCGCTAGAAGTCGGCACCAAAAAGCCACACCCGGCCTATGGTCGTCTGATCTTGGTAGACACTTACGGCTTTGGGGGGCTAATCTGATCTCAAGAAAGCGTCGGCGAAAAGATCGGCGCAACTTGAGGCAGTAATGGAAACTCCACAGCGGTTTGCGAACCAACCGGTTGCGACGTGGCCCCGTTTGCGTGGGCTGTTGGATGTCGCTGAACCCGGCGGCACGGTCATCAACATGACCATTGGCACGCCGATGCATGCGTTTCCTGATTTTGTCGGGGATGTGCTGGCTGGACATATGGCGGATTTCCAAGGCTATCCCGACAACAACGGTACGCCTGAACTGCTGAGCAGTATCCAAGGTTGGATCAAGCGGCGGTATGGCGTCGCGGTCGAGCATGATCAGATCATGGCCCTGAACGGCACGCGTGAAGGGTTGTATAACGCCGCGATGGCGCTGTCCCCTGAGGTCAAGAATGGTCAGGGCCCGATCATGCTGATCCCCAACCCCTTTTACCCGGTTTACGGCACCGCGGCTTATTCGGTGAATGCCAAGCCTGTGTTTGTGAATGCCACCGCCGAAACCGGGAATTTACCGGATTTTGCAAGCCTGCCGCACGATGTGCTGGACCGCACGACGATTGCTTATGTTTGTTCACCTGCAAACCCGCAGGGCTCGGTTGCTGATAAAACTTATTGGAAATCGCTTTTGGCCTTGGCGGAAAAACACGATTTCCTGATCTTTTCTGACGAATGCTATTCAGAGATTTATCGCGACACGCCACCACTAGGTGCTTTGGAAATGGCGCAAGAATTTGGCGCCGATCCTGAACGTGTCGTGGTGTTCCATTCCCTGTCCAAGCGCTCAAACCTTGCTGGGCTTCGCTCTGGGTTTTGCGCCGGTGGGCCAAAGTCCATCGCGCGCATCCGCGCTTTGCGCGCCACGGCTGGCAGCCCGCTGCCTGGCCCGGTGCAGGCGGTATCGGCCAAGGTGTGGTCTGATGAATCCCATGTCACCGCAAATCGCGCGCTTTATGCGGAGAAATTCGATGCGGCCGATGACATCCTTGGCAATATCGCAGGTTATCATTCACCAGAAGCTGGGTTTTTTCTGTGGCTTCCCGTGGAAAACGGTGAGGCTGCGGCGATGAAAGTATGGACGCAAACGGGCGTGCGGACGTTGCCGGGTGCTTATTTGGCGCAAGACACAGACGCTGGAAATCCAGGAACGAAATTTATTCGGGTGGCCTTGGTCGCCCCAAAAGAAGACGTGCAGAGCGGGCTGATCAAGCTGCGTGACTGCATCTACGGTTAAGGGAACAGGCACATGGCATCTTATTCACGCGGACGCGATCCACTTTTCGACAGCAACACCCAAGTTGCTCTGGAAAAGCGCAGCAAAGAACTCATGGGGATGGCCCTAATTGGCATCGCTGTTTTGTGCGCTTTGATGTTTGGCAGCTATACCGCCGATGATCCCTCTTGGATCACAGCGACGGATGCGCCTGTGCAAAACTGGCTTGGTCGCCCTGGTGCTGCGATTGCGGCACCTTTGATGATGACGATGGGCCGGGCAATGTGGGTTTTACCGTTCCTTCTGGCTGTTTGGGGTCTGCGCTATGTTCTTCATTTTGGGGAAGATCGCGCGCTCAGCCGCGTTATTTTCGCCCCATTGGCGTTGATCACGACCTCCCTTTACTGCGCGACCCTTGCGCCGGGTGCTGATTGGCCGACGAATTTTGGACTTGGCGGCTTGTTTGGCGACACGGTTCTAGGTGTTGTGCTGACGATTTTGCCTGTTGGAACGATCTTTGGCGTTAAACTGCTGTCGTTCGTGATGGGCCTTGGCACGATTGCGGTTCTGATGGCGGCGACCGGGTTCATCCGCGAAGAAATCCGCACCGGTGCGCGGTTCGTCTTTGTCGGCTTTGTGATGCTTTATGCGCTTTTCCTTAAGGCGCTGGGACGCGGTGCATCGGTGACGGCGCAGGGTGCCAAAGGTGTTGCAGGAACTTGGTCCGCGCGCCGCGCTGAAGTGCGCGCGAACAAGGCCGCATTGGCCGAAGCTTACGCTGCAGAAGAAGCCACCGTGTTCACCCGCAGCAAAGATCTCAAAACTCGCGCGGCTGCCGTTGTGCGCGCCGCCCCTGTCATGCCAACGGCTGAACAGGCCCGTGCAATGCCTCCGCAGCCCACGATGCCGGATGTGGAACCACCCTTGTTTGCAGCTCCGGCAAAGCCGGACACAAAGGCGGAAACAGGGTTCTTGTCCGGTTTGCTAAAGCGTAAAGCGCCTACGCCAGAATTCATACACACGCCCGCCCAAGAAGAAGAGACAGACGCCCCGGATCCTGCACGCGTCAGCGCGCGTATTTCCGATGCGATCAAAAGCCGGGCAGGTGGCATCGTTGCCCCTGATCTGCGGGCTGTGCGGATGGAACCCATCTTGACGAGCGGTCGTGGCCCGACGCCTTTGGTGCTTCCGACCGAGACCGGATTGCCCGCATCAAGCGAAGAGGCAAAGAAGCGTGCAGCCACCCTTTTGGATGAATTGGTAATGGCGGATGAACCTGACTCTGCTGTTGTGCTAGACGATTCAGTTGTGGACACACCTGCGGCAATGCCCGTCTATCGTCGTTCAACAGTGTCTGAAGAAGGCGCACCTTTGGTCGCAAATCCCTTGTTTGAGACTGAAACGCCGACAACAAAGAAGGTTGTTCAGCACCCACCCAAGCGCGCGTCGAAACAAAGCAGCCGTGCGAAAGCCGAGGCGCAGCCAACACTGCCGCTTGAGGATAAGTACGCGAATTATGAATTTCCGCCGCTCAGCCTTTTGACCAATCCGATTGAGGTGCAGCGTCATCATCTGTCGGACGAAGCGCTGGAAGAAAATGCGCGGATGCTGGAAAACGTGCTAGATGATTACGGCGTTAAGGGTGAGATCGTTTCGGTCCGCCCCGGCCCAGTTGTCACCATGTATGAACTAGAGCCTGCGCCGGGTCTTAAGGCCTCTCGCGTGATTGGTTTGGCCGACGACATCGCCCGTTCCATGTCTGCCCTCTCTGCGCGTTGTTCAACGGTTCCCGGCCGTACCGTGATCGGCATCGAACTGCCGAATGAGAACCGCGAAAAGGTGGTTTTGCGCGAAATCCTTAGTCATAGAGACTTCGGCGACGGCAATCAAAAGCTGCCATTGGCGCTGGGCAAAGACATCGGGGGTGAGCCGATTGTCGCAAACCTTGCCAAGATGCCCCACCTTTTGATCGCGGGGACAACGGGGTCTGGTAAATCCGTGGCGATCAACACCATGATCCTATCGCTGCTTTATAAACTATCACCCGAAGAATGCCGGATGATCATGATCGACCCTAAAATGCTGGAATTGTCCGTTTATGACGGTATCCCGCACCTGCTGTCCCCTGTCGTAACAGACCCTAAAAAGGCGGTTGTGGCCCTAAAATGGGTCGTCGGCGAGATGGAAGAACGCTATCGTAAAATGTCCAAAATGGGCGTGCGTAACATCGACGGTTATAACGGCCGCGTGGCGGATGCGCTGGAAAAGGGCGAAAACTTTGATCGCACCGTGCAAACCGGATTTGATGAAGAAACAGGCGATCCGATCTTTGAGACGGAAGAGATCACGCCAGAAAAGATGCCCTATATCGTCGTCATCGTAGACGAGATGGCCGACCTTATGATGGTCGCGGGCAAGGAAATCGAAGCTTGCATTCAACGTCTGGCACAGATGGCCCGTGCCTCTGGTATCCATTTGATCATGGCGACGCAGCGTCCGTCTGTGGACGTGATTACAGGCACTATTAAGGCGAACTTCCCAACGCGGATTTCGTTCCAAGTGACGTCCAAGATCGACAGCCGCACCATCCTTGGTGAAATGGGCGCCGAACAACTGCTGGGCATGGGCGACATGCTTTACATGGCGGGCGGGTCCAAGATCACGCGTGTGCATGGTCCGTTCTGTTCGGATGAAGAGGTTGAGGAAATCGTCAACCACCTCAAATCCTTCGGCCCACCAGAGTATATGTCAGGCGTTGTCGATGGTCCTGCCGAAGGCACCGAAAGCAACATTGACGCCGTGCTTGGCCTTGGTGGTAACACTGATGGTGAGGACGCGCTTTACGATCAGGCCGTTGGCATCGTGATCCGGGATCGCAAATGTTCAACGTCCTACATCCAGCGCAAACTGGCCATCGGCTATAACAAGGCGGCCCGCCTTGTGGAGCAGATGGAAGATCAGGGTGTTGTCAGCGCGGCCAACCATGTTGGCAAGAGAGAGATTTTGGTTCCCGAACAATAGGCGTAGGGTGGGTTCAATCCCACCCTTCCTACGTCGGAGGATACCATGCGCATTGCCATCAACGGTTTCGGTCGGATTGGCCGCACGATCCTGCGTCAGCTTTTGACGACCCATGCGCATGTTCCTATCGACGTGGCCTTGATCAACGACATCGCGCCGCCTGAAACTTGTGCCTATCTGTTTGAACACGACAGTTTGTTTGGGGTCTTCCCTGAACCCGTGGAACAGTCGCAAAACACGATTTCCTTTGGCCAGACCAAGGTGCGGTTCACACATGAGCCTGACTTGTCAAAACTTGATCTGCGCGACATCGATCTTGTCCTTGAATGCACGGGGATTGCGCGCAGCCAGAACGTTGCGCGCCGTGGACTGGATGCAGGCGCGGGCCGGGTTCTCATCTCTGGACCGTCGCCGGCGGCGGATGCAACGATTGTGCTTGGCGCGAATGATGACGCGCTTGCCGATCAATTGGTGATTTCCAATGCGTCCTGCACTACCAATGCGCTGGCCCCTTTGGTCAAACTCTTGGATCAGGCGTTTGATCTGAACGCGGCCCACATGACGACCATCCATTGTTACACATCCAGCCAGCCAATGGTGGACGCCCCGCGCGGCCCCTTGGCGCGATCTCGTGCGGGCGCTTTGTCGATGGTGCCCACAACAACCTCTGCGACGCATTTGGTGACAGATGTATTGCCCCACTTAGAGGGCAGGATCACAGGCGCGGCCGTGCGGGTGCCAACCGCCAGCGTGTCCTGCATTGATCTGACCTTTGCCTGCGGCACAGCAACAGACCCGGATGCGATCAATGCTGCGATTAAGGGCGGCGATCCGGTCTTGTTTGGATCAACGACAAAACCATTAGTCTCAACCGATCTGCGTATGCGCCCTCAATCCTTTATCCTCGCTGAACCAGAAACCATGTCGGCCACGGCCCATCAGCACCGTGTGTTTGGCTGGTATGACAACGAATGGGGGTTTTCCGCCCGCATGATTGATATGGCCCTGCGTATGGCGCCACGATAGGCAGTGACACGCCGCTGTTATCGCTTAACAGTGGCAAGTCGGCGCAAGCTTCCCCATATTCACAATAACGCCCTTCATCGGAGCAAAGAGAAATATGACGACACGACGGTCCTTTATCGCAGGTTTAGGTGCGCTGACGCTCTCGCTGGCCAGCCCTGCACAGGCGCAACAGCTATCTTTGGCGCAGGTTTCTGGCTATCTGAACCAACTGCGCACAGCGCAGGGCGGGTTTACCCAGATCAACGGCGACGGCACGCTGTCAACGGGGCAGATATTCATCAAGCGCCCCGGTCGCATTCGGTTTGAATATAATCCCCCGGATCAAAGCCTTGTTATGGCAGGCGGTGGGCAGGTTGCGATTTTTGATGGACGCTCAAACGCGCCACCAGATCGCTATCCGCTGAACCAGACCCCGCTTAAGATCATATTGGAGCGGAACGTAGATCTTGGCCGCGCGCGCATGGTGACAGGTCATACCAGCGATGGGACATCCACCACGATCACCGCGCAAGACCCCGACAACCCGCAATACGGCAACATTCAGATGGTGTTCACCGCCAACCCGATTGAACTGCGCCAATGGATCGTCACCGACGATGTTGGCAATCAGACGACTGTCATCTTGAACGACTTGGTGTCTGGCGGGGTGATTGGTAACATTCAATTCAACATCGTGCATGAAATGGCGAATTGGGGCCAATAACCTACCGATAGAAATGCCCCTCACAGGGTGGGCCAAGACCCACCCTAAGCCCTATAGCTTGCCACAGCGCCGCAGTTGCGTGTCATAAAGAACCGCGCGCGCAGCCACTTCATCAGCAATGCGGATCAGCCAGCTTTTTGAACGCCATGAACCGCGCAAAAATCCGGTACGCCCATCGTGATAGGCCAGATATTGATTGCGGGTGTCATTGATCGCAACGCCGGTTTCTTCGACCGTTTGGGTCATGTACCAGCCCATGAAATCCGTGGCATCGAAAATGTCGGTCCGTTTCGCACCGAACCCGCCTTCTTGCCGCTGATATTCTTGCCATGTGCCGTCCAGCGCCTGACTATACCCAAGGGCAGAGGATTGACGCCCAACCGGGATCACGCCTAGCACATATTGATGCGGTGGGCGGTTGTCAGAAATGAACTTACTTTCCTGATAAATCATCGCCATGATCACAGGCACCGGAACGCCCCACTCGCGCTGTGTCTTTTTGAACGCGCGCAAATAACTTGGCCGTTCACGCACAATGGAACAGGCGTCATCAAGATTACGTGGCGCATCGCCATAGCGCTGGGCACAAGAGCCAAGCGTCAACATTACAGCTAATGCGAGAATGATTTTGCTCATCTGCCTCTCGCTTCTTTATTATTTGCCCAAAGCATACCGTACTCTGGCAGACCTGTGAACGCTCAAATCGTCACGCCTAGATCACAAATGACAGGATAAGCGGTAATGTGATGACAGAAAGCAGGGTTGAAACCACGACAAGACCGGCAACGGGTTGTGCTTCGGCCCCGTATTTTTCCGCAATCAGGTATGAGGTCACAGCCACAGGCGTTGCCAATTGCACGATCAAGACGGCGCTGGCCACCGGGGACAGACCAAACCAAACCGAAATCGCCCAACCTGTCCCAGCACATAGCCCGGCCTTGATCACGGACAGGACAACAGCTTGCCCCATTGATTTGACTTCTAGCCTGGCAATGGCGACGCCCAGCGTGATCAGCATGACAGGAATCGCCATTTGCCCAATCAGTTCAAGCGAGTTGGTCAGGAATATCGGCGTTTCCCATCCTTGCCACAAAAACAAACCGCCAAGTACCGTGGCCCCGACCAAGGGTTCCTTGAGGACCTTCATCAATGACCCACCGCCCGCGACCAACCAAATCCCAAACGTGAACGACAGGATCGCCATTACGGCAAAGACGACAACCGCATAGCTCAGCCCTTCGTTCCCAAAGGCAAACAGCGCCAGCGGCAGACCAAGGTTGCCTGTATTGCCAAAAATCAACGGCGCGACATAGGTGGATCGGTCCAGTTTTGCCAGCGCAGCAATGGCGAAAAAGCCCACGGCAACCAGCCCATAGGCGGCCAGTGTCGCCAAGGACAGATCCGCAAGGGCGTTGGGTTCGATGTCCGTTTTCATCAACGCCACAAAGATGAGACAAGGCACAGAAAGGGTCATGGCGAGTCGGGTTACGAACTCAACCCTGTATTCAAAGCCCATTTTCACCCAGATTAGACCGACAAGCGCCAACAAAAACACCGGAGCGGTAATATTCAACACTGTTATGGCAAGGTTCACAGTCTGTTTCCTAGATTTTCGATGGTTTTTATGGACATTTGCGGCGTCCGGCGGCTAGAACGTCGACCAGGGGTAAAAGTTGATATGTTTAAGACACGTGCAAAATATTCACTAGGACAAGTCGTCCGTCACCGAAAGCATCCTTTCAGAGGGGTGGTTTTTGACGTCGACGCAATGTTTAACAACACTGACGCTTGGTACGAGGCCATCCCAGAGGATGCGCGTCCGAAAAAAGATCAACCGTTCTATCATCTATTGGCGGAAAACGATCAAAGTTTCTATGTGGCCTATGTGTCAGAACAGAATTTGGTCGCGGATTATTCCGGTCAGCCGGTAGAACATCCAGACGTTCCCGATATCTTTGGTCCGTTTGAGGATGGATATTATCCCCTGCAAGTTCAGATGAACTAGTACCCAAGGGCGATACCGTCCTTGCGGGGGTCTGAGCCACCGATCAAACATCCATCTTCACCAATTTGAATGGCCTGCGCCCCGCCGATTGCGGTTTCGGGGATGTGAACGTCATGGCCCATGTCAGCCAGTTTTGCGCGCACATCTTCTGAATATCCCCGCTCAACCGCGAGCTTGCCTGCCTCGGCAAAGGCGCGTGGTGCGTCGATGGCGGCTTGCGGATCCATCCCAAAGTCGGTGACGTTGGTCACAAACCTTGCATGGCCGGTCGATTGATACTGCCCGCCCATAACGCCAAAGGGCATGAACGGCTGACCGTCTTTCTTAAGGATCGCAGGAATGATCGTATGCATCGGGCGTTTGCCCGGCGCCAATTCATTGGCGTGGCCTTTTTCAAGCGTGAAACCAGCGCCACGATTTTGGAACAGAACGCCAAACTTGTCAGAGGCGATACCAGACCCAAAGCCGTGAAAGACGGAATAAATCAACGACACGCACATGCGATCTTTGTCGACCACGGTGATATAGATAGTGTCTTTGTGCACCGCTTCGCTGCCGGGCAGGGCTTGGGGTAAAACGCTGTCCGGTTTGATCAATGCGGCCAATCCTGCCGCTGTTTTATCCGACAGCATATGATCCAGCCGCGTCATATGATCGGGATCGCCCAAGAATTTGTTGCGCGCGTCATAAGCCAGCTTTGTCGCTTCGGCCTCGATGTGAACGCGCTCTGCCCCGAACGGGTCCATGCCAGCGATATCGAAATGCTTGAGGATGTTAAGCAGCAGCACAGCCGTTGCCCCTTGCCCGTTTGGTGGATGTTCAAACAAATCCAATCCACCATAGGCCCCAACAATCGGATCGGTATATTCGCAAGCGGTATTGGCGAAATCGTCCAGCGTATGCACACCGCCCAGCGCCTTTAGGCTAGCAACCATATCCTCGGCCACTTCGCCATCGTAAAATCCGTCACGGCCATCGCTGGCGATCCGGCGCAGCACCTCCGCCTGTCCGGGGGCGGCAAAAGTTTGACCGGCCCGCGGCACCTCGTCATTGATCAGAAAGGCGTCCTTGGCCTTCCCTTGCAGCTTTCCTGCGTCTTTGCCCCAATCGAACGCCACGCGCGGCGCAACCGGCACGCCGGTTTCGGCGTAATGGATGCTGGGGGCAAGGATCGTCTTTAACCCCAGCTTGCCGAAATCCTTCGACAATCGACAAAATGCATCGACCGCACCGGGCAACGTCACCGCAGCCGGATCATATAGCGGCACGGTCTTGTGGCCTTGGGCGCGCAATTCCTCTGCGGTTAGTCCCGCTGCAGCTTTACCCGAACCGTTCAGCGCCACAACGCGGTCTTCCCCCGGCGGTGTCATCAGCACAAAACAATCGCCGCCAATTCCCGTCATCTGTGGTTCACAAATGCCGAGCAGGACAGCACCCGCAATCGCAGCATCCACCGCATTGCCGCCCGCTTCGAGCATTTGAACAGCAACTTTGGCCGCCAAAGGGTGCGATGTCGCACAAATCCCATTTTGGGCATAGACCGCTGATCGGCCAGGCTGATGAAAATCGCGCATGATGTCCTCGTGCATTTGGGTTGGCGTAGCCTAGACAATTTGTAGGTAGTTTCAATCAACGTTTGCGTATTTGATAACGGGCATGAAACTGCTTTCACGGCGGTGAAGCCGAAGGGATAACCATGCTAATCCGTCCGCTTGATAAGACGTCCGACCTGAACGCTGTCGTGCGCTTTTATGCCGACGCCCCGGATTTTTGGGAGCTTGTGGATGGTCAAAAACCGGGCGCGACGAAGGCCGCGGCGTTTTTTAACGATCTTCCGCCAAATTGCGATGAAAGTTCGGCGCATCAATTGGGCTTGTTCTTGGGTGATCGCTTGTCGGGAATTGGGAACCTTTGCTTTGGCTTTCCTGAACCGCGCGACGCTTACATCGGGCTTATGATGCTCGGTCCTTGGGCGCGTAATGAGGGTAGAGGCAAAGTTCTTCTTTCGCAGTTGGAAAACATTGCGAAACGCGGGGGTGCATCGAACCTTTATCTTGCGGTTTGGACGATCAATCCAAAGGGGCGTGCGTTTTGGGAACGCGAAGGATTTTCGCCAACCGGGTTAAGCGGCAAGGACGAAAAGGGACGTGAAGCGCATCGTTTGGTGAAGCGTCTTTAGGGAAGCCTTGGGAGGACACGAAAAACCGCCACCTGATTAGGCAGCGGTTTTGATAGTCAAAGCTGTGTTTTAGAAAGCCTATTCAGCGTCCTGAAGATCCAAAGCGTTCAACCCTTTGAGAATATCAATCGCATAGGCCAGCTGATAATCATCTTCGCGCAGTTGCGCGGCGGCCTCTGCTTTGGCGCGGTCTTCTTCGATCTGGCGGATTTCATCCTCGCTCAGGCTATCATTGCCAAGCGCACCGCGCAGGTCCGCTTCGGAGCGGAAGGTTGGTGCATCTTCCTCCTCTGCGCCGTCTTCCACAGGCTCGCGGCGCGGCTGTTCGACAATGATGTCAGGTGAGATGCCTAGCGACTGGATAGACCGCCCTGAGGGTGTGTAATACCGCGCCGTGGTCAGACGCATCGCGCCTTCGCCTTGCAGCGGAACAACCGTTTGCACCGACCCCTTACCAAATGATTTTGTGCCCACAACAATCGCGCGACGGTGATCTTGTAATGCACCCGCAACAATTTCGGACGCTGACGCAGATCCACCGTTAATCAAGACAACGATCGGCTTTCCTTCGGCCAAGTCACCGGGGGTTGCATTAAAGCGATCCCCGTCTTGCGGTTCACGCCCACGCGTAGACACGATTTCCCCCGCTTCAAGGAAGGCATCAGAGACGAAGATCGCTTGGTTCAGCAGCCCACCGGGATTGTTGCGCAGGTCGATGACGATCCCGTCAACGTCGTCCAAGCCGCCAGCGGCTTCAATTTCCTTGGCCAAGCCTTCTTCGAGGTTGGGGAACGTCTGGTTGTTAAACGTGGTGATCCGCAGCACGACGGCTTTGCCCTCGGTGCGCGTGCGCACGGCCGTCAGCTTGATGGTGTCACGAATGATAGACACTTCCAGCGGTTCAATCGACCCTTCACGCACAACGGTGATGATGACTTCTGATCCAACAGGGCCGCGCAGATATTCTAACGCTTCGTCCAATGTCAGACCAAGCAGGCTTTCCCCGTCCACGGCCGTAATGAAATCACCCGCTTCCATGCCAGCGGCCGCAGCAGGGGTACCATCAATGGGCGAGACAACTTTGACCCAGCCTTCTTCTTGCGTCACCTCAAGGCCAAGCCCACCAAATTCACCGCGCGTCTGCACACGCATATCAGCGGCATCATCGGCAGACAGATAGCTGGAATGCGGATCAAGCGATGTCAGCATCCCGTTAATCGCCGCTTCGATCAGCTGCTTTTCATCCACATCTTCGACGTAGCCCGCACGGATGCGTTCAAAGATATCGCCAAACAGGTCTAACTGTTCATAAATACTTGGATTGGATTCTTGCGCGACAAGGGGCCCTGCAACTTGCGTTGTCACGGCCAATCCAAGAACCGTACCGCTGGCAGCGGCCATAAACAGCTTTTTCATAATTCGTCCTATCCTAATCCAGCGCAAACCAAAGGGCCGGGTCTACGGGACTTTGCCCGTCTCTGACCTCAAGATAAAGGGTTTGCGTCGCATTGCTTGTGGTCACATCGTCGCTTTGGGTCAAAAAGTCGTCAACACGTTGTGTTTCACCGCCCAAAAGACCAAGCGGTGCGCCCTCATCTACGACATGTCCGGGGGTGGCGTAAACCTCACCCAAACCAGCAAGGATAAACAAAACATCCGCTGCAGGTTCCAATATCACGACATTACCGTAATCCAGTAGGGGCCCCGTGAACAAAACGGTCGCCGCCGTCGGCGATGTTACCAACGCCTTTGACCGTGCGGCCAAAATCACACCGGGGCGCACCACGCCTGCAGCATCCGGCGCACCCGCGCGGCGCAGAAGCGCGCCTCGCACAGGCGAGACCAAGGCACCCTTGTTGACCACCACTTGCGGCAGCGCATCCGTGGTTGGAACCGTCTCGACCAACCCCTTGGCAAAGCCTTCCAGCGTTTGCGTGCTCGACGCCAACAGTTCCATCTGCACCTGATCGGCGACAAAGCGGCGGGGCAGATCTGTCCGATCCGAAATCGCCTGACCCAGTGCGGTGCGGGCTGTTTGTGCGCCCGTCAAACCGTCTTGCAAGGTGTTCGTTGCGCGATCTTGCAAGGTGCGTAAAATCGCGACCTCAGACAATTGCGCGCGCAGGGTTTCAACCTCCGACTGCAGCGCCGGGGTAACATCTGCGGTCAACATGCCGCCGCGCGCGGTGCCCAAAGGGCCGCTTGGGTGCAGCAACAACAACGGTGTGCGCGCCTTTTCGATGGATTGCAAAACGCCCAGTAGTCGGCTGACCTCCACGCTCTTGCTGTCCAGTTGTGCAATAAGGGACCGCTCCCGGATCGACGCCTGACGCAGCCCATCGCGCATCGCGATCAACCCATCCTCATAGGCTTGCACCGTCTCGGTCAGGGCGGCCACGCGATCACGCCTGCTCTCAGCCTGCTCCAAAAGGACAGCCGCAGCGCGCAACCGATCGGATGCTTGCTGCGCGGTCTCTGCCACAGTTTGCGCAGTCAGGGGGCCAGCGACCATCAGGAAAAGGGCAAGCAGATACCGCATCAGGTGATCAAACTTGTTCCGGTCATCTCTTCGGGCTGCTCTAACCCCATCAGCTGCAAAATGCTCGGGGCCAAATCCGCCAAACGACCCTCACGCAAAACGGCCCCCTCGGGTCCACCGATCAGGGCGACAGGCACCGGGTTCAGCGTATGGGCGGTATGCGGACCCCCGGTATCCGGGTCGATCATCATTTCACAATTGCCATGATCCGCGGTCAACAGCATCGCACCACCGGCCTTTTCCAAAGCGGCCAAAACCTGCCCCAAGCCGTGATCCACGGCCTCACAGGCTTTGATCGCTGCGTCCAAATCACCGGTATGGCCAACCATATCAGGATTGGCAAAATTCGTGACGATCAGGTCGTAGCCATCTTCAATCGCCGCAACAAAGGCGGAAGTCACCTCACCTGCCGACATCTCTGGCTGCAAATCATAGGTCGCCACCTTGGGGGATTTGGGCATCGTGCGGTCTTCACCAGGATAGGGGGTTTCGACACCACCGTTCAGAAAGAACGTTACATGCGGATACTTTTCCGTCTCGGCGAGGCGGAACTGACGCAAACCGTGCTGTGCGACCCAAGCGCCCAGCGTGTTCGCAATCTCGCGCTTTGGAAACATCGTCTTGTACCAACCCACATGGCGATCAGAATATTCCACCATCCCCAAATGCGCCGCCAGTTTCGGCAAGGCGCGGGGAAATCCATCAAAATCAGGGTTCGCAATCGCCTCTAACAACTCTCGCGCCCGGTCAGATCGGAAATTCAGGCAGAAAAAACCGTCCTCAGGGGCCACGCCCGTATACCCGTCAATCACCGTCGCGGGGATAAATTCATCCGTGACGTCCCGCGCATAGGCCGCCGCCACCGCTTTGGCCGCTGTTGGGGCGCTCTCCCCTTTCCCAAGGATCATCGCGTCATAGGCTGTTTGCACACGCTCCCAACGGTTGTCACGATCCATCGCGTAATAGCGACCAATGACAGTGCCGATCTCAGCCCCTTTTGGAAGGCCGCTGGCAAGCGTGTCAATAAACCCGTCGGCGGAGGATGGCGCAACATCGCGCCCATCGGTGATCGCGTGGATCACAACAGGCACACCCGCATCGACAAAGGCCGCAACAGCCGCTTTGATATGCAAAATATGTCCATGCACACCCCCATCGGACACAACCCCCATCAATTGGGCGCGGCCCCCCGACGCCTTGAGCGTGGCAATGAAATCCACAAGCGCGTCTTGCGTCGTGAAAGAGCCATCCTCGATCGCCAGATCAATCTGGCCCAGATCCATCGCGACAACGCGGCCCGCTCCGATATTCGTGTGGCCCACTTCAGAATTGCCCATCTGGCCAGAGGGCAGCCCAGCATCCGGACCATGGGTCAAAAGCTGCGCGCTGGGACATGTCGCCATCACATGATCAAAGTTCGGGGTGTTCGCCAAGGCAGGGGCATTGCCTTTGATCTGCGTACCAATGCCCCACCCATCAAGAATACAAAGGACGACTGGTTTTGGGACGGACATATCTCACCTCGTTGCTGTCAGGTGGGGTTTAACGCGACAGACGATCAAGCGAAAGGCTCTCGTGATCATCTTGCCGAAAGTACTCCCGCCGGAGGCACCCTAGACCCGATGATATGGCGTTCCCGCCCGAATAGACGCGGCACGGTATAATTGTTCCACCAGCATCACGCGCACCAACTTATGCGGCCATACCATCGCCCCGAAAGAGATTGAAAAATCCGCCTCAGCCCGCAGGGTGGGGTCAATGCCATCCGCACCACCAATCACAAAAGCTAGATCGCGCCCCTGATCGGCCCAATGTTCGATCTTGCGCGAAAAATCTGGGGACGACATCACGCGACCGCGTTCATCCAATGTGATCAAGACGGTGCCCTTTGGCACAGCTTTGCGCAGCAAATCCGCTTCGCCCGCCATGCCGCCGCCTTTGCGGTCCTCAACTTCGATTTCGTTTAAGGGGCCCCAGCTATGGGGACGCCCGGTTTGATCAAACCGGGCCATATAATCATCTGTCAGCAAACGCTCTGCGCTCTTGGCGTGCAATCGCCCAACGGCGCAAACCGTCACCTTCATTAAGGGGCCGGGGCCACGTCAGCGCCGGTTTGCCACATCTTTTCCAACTGATAAAAGTCGCGAACCTCAGGGCGGAAAATATGAACGATGACATCACCTGCATCGATCAAAACCCAATCGCCAACATCCTTGCCTTCCACTTTGGAGACGACGCCAAAGTCCTTCTTGACCTTTTCGACCAGTTTTTCGGCCATCGCGCTCACTTGACGGGTCGAACGGCCCGTGGCGACGACCATATGGTCGCCCATCTCAGACTTGCCGCGCAGATTGATCTGCACGACGTCTTCGGCTTTGTCATCGTCAAGAGATGTAAGAATGGTGTTCAAAAGCGCATCGCTGGCGGCGGTATCAGACGCTGCCATTACAGAACGCCCTTGCGTGGCAGACTTTTCTGCCGAGGTGGATAAAGACAGGTCATTGTCCTCCGTAGATGGGCCCCGGTACAACGCCCCGAGACTCGGCTTACCATCAATGTAGCAAGCCCAAAGAGACTTTTCAACAAAACCCGTTGCGTCACAGGCAGAGTTTCTGCCTGTGTCATTGCGCGGCTTGGCTGCAATACGTCTATTCCGCTGGCGTCATAATGTCGTCTTTACGACGACTATTGAACTCAACCTTGGGCTTTCGCCGTGCTTTGATCTGTTCGACCGTCTTTGCGATGAACGGCTTCCATGCGTCCCGCAACATCTGAACGTAGTTGCCGAATAAAAACAGGGTGAGTGCGAAAACACTGATACCAACCAACATGCCAACAAAATATCCGGTCATAAACGCCGAAATGTCCATTTGTTTCTCCATTTTTAATAATGGTTTATGAGATTTTTTCTTGCCTCAATCTTTTTTGGCACCCTTCACAGGATTTAGGAACAAAAAAGGACATCTCCCGCCTGACTGGGCAGATAAGTGCTCAGACTATGGTTAATTCGACACACGAAAGGCGACTTCATTCCGCCGCCGCCAGGGCAGCGTCATCGGATCGTCATAGCGATAGGTCAACATCGGCCCGGTGACGGTAATGCCATGCTCTTCAATGCCTGCCTGCAGCACGTCGCTTGCTTTTTGTATGGCGCTAGGTGTTGCGCGCCCACTGAACTGATGCACGACCTGTCGATGTGTCTCAACCTGTTGGAACCGGATAGCTGGGTTTTCGGGTGTTGGCAGCGTGTCGAGCGTCCAATTGCTGGGCATCATAAAGGTCACAACGCTGCGGCCGTCTTGCGCGGATTGCCCAACGGGGGCGGTCATTTCAATCTGTTGCGCCCCGATCTGTTGCGCCCCGATCTGTTGCGACTGGCCCACGGGGGTTGTCATGTCGATGGAACGATTGTCGCTGTTCCCGCCAAAGATATAACCCGCCAAAATCCGAAACCCTTGGCTGAGCGTGGCGTTTTGGGCCCCGTCAAGCGTGACTTCGGCGAGGATATGCGGCGCATAGGCGCGAATTTCCACGGGCCCTAGCTGCTGTTCCACGCGATAGGGCGGGGTTTCGTATTTGCCGTATGTGTCAGATGCGGCGACCTGCGGCGTGCCAGCCGCCAAAGTTGCTGCAACAATCGCTGCCGTTTTGGTCATTTCATGCTCTCCTGCGCTATAATTATTACGCGCAATGAAGGGGTGTTGGATCAGTCAAAGCCTTGCGGACAGCCCTTTGTTTCATTACTTAAAGGGCATGACACCGATTTTTGACATGGATGACCGCGCGCGCCTGCCTTGGCGTTTCTTTGGTGCTGACTGCACCATTCTCGCCCATCTGTGACTGTCCCCGGCTAATTTAGCCGCCATTCCCCACGCTTGAAACAACACACGGGAGAGGACAATGTCCCCCAAAACGCTTTATGATAAAATCTGGGATGCCCACGTCGCGCACGAGGCGGATGACGGCACTTGCTTGCTCTATATCGACCGCCACCTTGTCCATGAGGTGACAAGCCCGCAAGCCTTCGAAGGTCTGCGCATGACAAATCGCAAGGTGCGCGCGCCTGATAAGACGATTGCCGTGCCAGATCACAACGTGCCCACAACGCCGGGCCGTAACGACCCCAAAAACATGACCGAAGACAGCGCCATTCAGGTTGCAGCGCTGGACAAGAACGCCAAAGACTTTGGCATTCACTATTACCCTGTGTCTGACGTCCGTCAGGGCATCGTGCATATCGTTGGCCCTGAACAAGGTTGGACCTTGCCCGGTATGACCGTTGTTTGTGGTGACAGCCACACCGCGACCCACGGTGCCTTTGGCGCGCTGGCCCACGGCATCGGCACGTCAGAGGTAGAACATGTTCTGGCGACGCAAACGCTGATCCAAAAGAAATCCAAAAATATGAAGGTCGAAATCACCGGCAAACTGCGCCCCGGTGTGACGGCCAAAGACATCACCTTGTCCGTGATCGGTGTGACCGGCACCGCAGGTGGCACAGGGTACGTTATCGAGTATTGCGGTGAGGCGATCCGCGATCTGTCTATGGAAGGGCGCATGACCGTCTGCAACATGGCGATCGAAGGCGGCGCGCGCGCTGGCATCATCGCCCCGGACGAAAAGACGTTTGAATATTGCAAAGGCCGCCCACAGGCCCCCAAGGGGGCTGAATGGGACGCCGCTGTTGCGTGGTGGAAAACGCTTTATTCCGATGACGATGCCCATTGGGACGAAGTTGTCACGCTCAAGGGCGAAGATATCGCACCTGTCGTCACGTGGGGCACCTCACCCGAGGATGTTTTGCCAATCACGGCGAATGTTCCGGCCCCCTCTGATTTTGAAGGCGGTAAAGTTGGTGCCGCACAGCGATCGCTCGACTACATGGACCTCAAGCCCGGCACACCGCTAAGCGAGATTGAGATTGATACCGTCTTTATCGGCTCCTGCACCAACGGGCGGATCGAAGATTTGCGCGTCGCGGCAGAGATTCTTAAGGGTAAGAAAAAGAAGGACGGCTTGCGTGCGATGGTCGTGCCCGGTTCTGGCCTTGTGCGCGCGCAAGCTGAGGAAGAAGGGCTCGCCCAGATCTTTATCGACGCGGGTTTCGAATGGCGCCTTGCGGGCTGTTCGATGTGTCTGGCGATGAACCCAGATCAACTTGCCCCGGGTGAGCGGTGCGCGGCCACATCCAACCGCAATTTTGAGGGGCGTCAAGGGCGCGGTGGGCGCACGCATTTGATGTCACCGGGTATGGCGGCGGCTGCTGCGATCACCGGTAAGCTCACCGATGTTCGGGACCTGATGTAATGAGTGTTAAGCGGCGCAGCTTTCTGGCGATGATGGGGGCGGCTGCGGCCACGCCCGCATTGCCCAGTGGTGTGCCGTCGCTTGCGCCAAAGCTCAAGGCATTGGGCGTGGCCCATGCCAAAAAATTCCCGTTCGTCAGCATCATGGGCCTGTCCAAGCGGCTCAAGATTTCCGACCATCAAGCCCAAGAATTGTTAGGTTATCTAAATCGCAAGGGCATCGTTGGCCCGCTCAACTCCTCGGCCACGGGCCTGTCCAGCGGGCCAAGCCGCACGTTCCGCGCCGCACCTGTCAAAACAAGAATGGCAGAGGCGCAACGTGCAAGAACCAAAGCCGCCCGCGAAAAAGCGTTAGAGGCAAAAGCGCGGCGTCACAGCGACATGATGGCCTATCTGCGCAAGCTTTGTGTGGATCAAGGCGTGCAATTGCACCCGCGCGTCATGGCGGTTGCAGCATGAAACGCCGCGGTTTCATCAGGCTGCTAGGTGCGGCGGCGACAGCCCCAAGCCTGCCGATGGCGACCCCGTCTGCTGTATCGGCAAAGGCCAGTAGTTTGGCCGCAGCACTCGCACGCTCCAACCGTTATGTCAGCGCGACGGGTCTGTCCAAAGCCCTTGGCGTGTCGCTGGACCAAGGGCGCGATATGCTTTTGAACCTGTCACGCAGCGGGGTGGTCGGCCCGATCAATCCGTCGTCTTTCGGGGCTTACGCCGATAGCAATGCTTACCAAGGGATTCTCCCGACCGCACAAGCGATCCGACCCAAACCCGTGGTACAAAAGACCAAGATCGAAATCCGCCAAACCCACAAGGGCACATGGCTTACCCATCTGCACGACCTGTGTCGTGATGCGGGAATAAACGTGCAAACGCAGGTGGCAAGGGTATGAGGCGGCGTGGGTTTCTCTCGCTGGTCAGTGCCGCTGCCGTCGCCCCGGCCTTGCCTGCCATCAGCGCCCCTGCGGTGACCGCAACCTACAACCGCTATATGTTCGGCCTTGCAGTGTTTCATGCCCGCACCCGCGCCCATGTAAGCGCGGCAGGTATCGCGTTCCGGCTCAAGGTCACGACAGTCCAAGCCGAAGCGATGATTGCTGAAATGGCGGCCAAGGGCATGGTCACGCCCGTCCTTGGCAAACCCGGTGCCGTGCGTGCCGTCAGCAACATTGTGAAACCGGGCATTTGGGACACGACCAAAACGGCAAAGTCTCTCTCGCGCGAAACCAAGAACGCGCAACCGTCATCCGACATTGTGCAATCCCAAAGCATGATCGCGCACCTGCGCGAATTATGCGCAGGGCAGGGCATCCCCCTTAGCCCGCGTTGTCTGGCAGGTGTGGCATGAAACGGCGAAGCTTTATGCGCATGTTCAGCGCCGCTGCGGCGGCCCCTGCATTACCCGCAATGCCAGTTGCCGCAGCCCCCGCTGCCTATAGCAAAGCGGCGTTTCACGCAGCGATCTATCACGCGCAATCGCGTGTCTCTTTCAGTGTTTGGGGCTTGGCGCAACAGATTGGCATTCCCGTTGGGCAGGCCGAAACCTTGATGCACGACATGGCCGCACGCGGCATCCTCGGCCCGATCCAAGGCACGACATTCGGCGGGCGCTGGGCCACCAGCAACATCCTACAGCAAGAGGTCCTGACCGCGCGCGCAGCCAATCAAGCGCGCAAGCTGGGGCAGGGATCTGGCGAACCTGCGTTGACCGGCGATCTGTCAAAAATGATGACCCATCTTCGGAACATGGCGAAAAGCCACTTTGGCGAGGATCCCAAACAGACAGCCTGAAATTAAGCCGCGGCGCGGCAATGATTTGAAATAGAAAACTCAAAAATGCCCAATGGCGTTTTGGACCGAAAGGAACGGTTAGATGGAAAAGTTCACCAAACTCAGCGGGATCGCGGCGCCAATGCCCCTGGTCAATATCGACACTGATATGATCATCCCCAAGCAGTTCTTGAAAACGATCAAACGCTCCGGCCTGGGCGTGAATCTGTTTGACGAAATGCGCTTTGACGATGACCGCAACGAAATTCCTGATTTCGTTCTGAACAAGCCACAATATCGCGATGCGCAAATCCTTGTGGCGGGTGACAACTTTGGCTGTGGATCATCGCGTGAGCACGCACCATGGGCCATCGCCGATTTTGGTATCACTTGCGTTATCGCGCCAAGCTTTGCGGATATCTTTTACAACAATTGCTTTAAGAACGGGATTCTGCCGATCACCCTCTCGCAAGAACAGGTCGATATCCTGATGAAGGACGCTGAAAAAGGCTCCAACGCTCGGATCGAAGTCGATCTAGAAGCGCAATCCGTAACGACCTCTGACGGCGAAACCTTCACCTTCGAAGTCGACAGCTTCAAAAAGCATTGTTTGCTCAACGGTCTCGACGATATCGCCCTGACTATGGAAAAAGCGGCATCCATC
The DNA here is from genome assembly GCA_937922155.1 of uncultured Paracoccaceae bacterium. Lineage (GTDB taxonomy): Bacteria > Pseudomonadota > Alphaproteobacteria > Rhodobacterales > Rhodobacteraceae > Cognatiyoonia. The sequence continues at coordinate 22,861 of CAKZVL010000132.1, forward strand.
GACACATTCGAAGCGGCGGCACAAGCGGCGCGTCCTTGGGTTTAGGCGACAATCTAAGTGGCTAGTGCGCATTGTTTCCGTACTGGCCACAATTCCTGCCACATTCCAATTTTCGGATTACACAATCCCTCCCTGTAGGGGGTTGTTTGTTGCGCACTGTTGATGGTGTGCAAAGGCATATCTGGTGGTGACGTTACCACCGTCATCCAAATAAAGTGTTTTATAACAAGCGTGTCACAGATCCGCTTTGGAATGGTTGCATTGCTGCACCAGTGACGTCTCAAAACTGCCGCACTTCTTAGGTCTTAGTTAACGCATCTCTTGCGATGAAATCTGAATTTGGGCAGAAATATGACAAGAATGAGGCAAGCCGTGCAGAACGCACAGCATCACATCGGGACAAAGCAGGGGCAAAGTACCTCAGCTGACCGTGAAGAAGGTGGATACGCAGTGTTTAACAGACTGCCCGGCGCCATTGTGCGCGCGTTATTGGTCGTGGTGCTTGTAATCTTGCCCTCGGCTATCCTGACGACAACAACATCTGACACCGTCATGATTGTGACGTTGATGGCGATGTGTGCGTCCTTCTTTACGCTCGTCGAATATTCTACCGAAAGCCCAAGCATTATCGAATTTCGTTCCGCCCCGCCGTTCAACCGGGTGCGCTTTGTCGCGCTATTGCTGACGGTCGTGACGCTGTCGATCTGCTCCAATGATCAGGCCAACATATCAACAGCTGCGCGGTTCTTCCAAGCAATGGGTGAACGTCTAGGATCCGCAATGGATTTCCCGTTCTCTCCGGTGCGTTTGCTCGTGATGATGATGCCAAACGAAACGTCGCCAGATCTGATCCAGCAGCTACGCGTGGCGGGCGGGCTAAGCTACATGATCTCTCTGTTGTCCATTGCAGTCTTTATCGTGATGCTGCGACTAAAGCGTTGGCCCAAACGCTATGGCACCTTTAATGTCTACGTGAACCTACCGCGATTTGACCCCACAGCTGGTGGTGATGTCGTTGCGCGCCTAAATCGTGACAGCACCGTTAACCTTGTCTTAGGGGTTCTTCTGCCATTCCTGATGCCAGCATTCATTAAGATCATGGTGATCTTTGGTGGGTCGATAAATCTAAGCGATCCGCAAACGCTGATTTGGACTGTCACAGCATGGGCGTTTCTTCCGGCCAGCCTAGTTATGCGCGGTGTCGCACTCAGCCGGGTTGCGCAACTGATCCACAAAGAACGCAAAATCGCCTACATGCGCGCGGTCGAAGACGGCTTGCTGCCGGCATAATCGCAGCGCTTTGCGCAACGGCCCCGCAGGCTGATCCCATTCGAATTGCCACCTTCGCCGCCCCGATAAACCGGGACGGTCCCGGCCTCTTGCTGCGTGATCTGCAAAGGGGCGGTGATCCGCAACTTGATGCGGTCTTGGGAATTGTGGCTCAGGTACAGCCCGATATTCTTGTCCTGACGGATTTTGACTATGATCTGGACGGCTTGGCGTTATCCGCGTTTCAGACCGCACTGCAAACGGCTGGATGGTCGATGGATCATTCCTTTGCGCGGGCCCCAAACGTCGGGCTGATGACCGACCTTGATCTGGACCAAGACGGGCGATTGCACAGCCCCCGTGATGCACAAGGGTTTGGCTATTTTCGCGGCAATGGTGGTATGGCGATCCTGTCGCGCTGGCCGTTTGGCGCGGCGCGCGATTGGTCGCATATCTTGTGGAAGGACATACCCGGCGCAACGCTGCCCAAGGGATGGCCAGACGACGTCATGGCGGTGCAGCGTCTGTCGTCTAATGGCCATTGGGCGGTGCCCGTCGACACACCCTTGGGCACAATTACGCTTTTGGCCTTTGCCGCGACCACACCGGTTTTTGACGGCCCAGAGGATCGCAATGGCCTGCGCGGGGCCGACGAGGTTCGGTTTTGGGAAACCGTTCTGGATGGACATTGGGGCCCCGTACCACAAAGCCCAGTTGTCATCGGCAAGGCCAACATCGACCCGGTTGATGGGGACGGACGGTATGATGCAATACTCTCGCTCTTGTCGCACGCTCTGCTTAACGACGCAGCGCCGCGCAGCGTTGGTGGCGCATTGGCCGCCAATCCTGATCACTCTGGCGACCCCGCCCTTGATACCGCCCATTGGCCCGAAAGCGATCAAGGCAACCTGCGTGTCAGCTATATCCTTCCTCCTGCTGATTGGACGGTAACCGGCGCGGGGGTGTTCTGGCCCGCGCCGAACGATCCATTGGCCACGCTAATCGGCGACGATGGGCAAGCCGCTGGTCCGCATCGCCTTGTTTGGGTGGATGTCAGCCGGTAACCTCGCCTCCATGACCTCTGCCATGGGTGTTGGGCGGAAATCCGGCAATAGGCGCGCGAACTTTTCCGCCCCGATCCAATGATCCATCTCATAAAGATAACGCATCTCGACCAGCTCGCGGGCCATTTCCATGAACGGCGACAGGGCCCTCATCAGCCACCAAGGAAAGGCGACAAGGCGAAAGGTTTTGCCCGTCGATTGATCCAACTGCGCCTTGAGTGCATGCCAATCGAAACAATGCCCGGGAAAGGGGATATCTTCAAACCGGGTCAATTCCCCTCGCTTTTCAGCCAACATCACAGCCGCCCGGGCCCAATCGGGGACATAGGCATAGGCTTGGCGCGCATCGGGTGTCCCGCCATAGGCGATCTTGCCGCGCTTGGCGTCGCGCAAGATAAACAGGCTCATCACATCGTCGTTGTGCAGTGGGTCAATGAAATTCCCAGCACGTAAAACAATGGTCTGCACACCCGCTTTGGCATAAGCCTGTTCCATGTCCACCCGTATCTGTCCCTTGCGGGTATTCGGCGTGTGGGGCGTGTGTTCGTTTAGCTCGCCCGGTTGATTGCCAAAGTTATAGATATTGCCGGGAACGATCACCGTCGCGCCGCTGGCCTTGGCCGCTGCAATCACTTGGTTGGTGATGGCGGGAATGTTCTTGGCCCAGTTCGCATAATTCGCCGGGTTCAGCCCGTTGACGATCACATCGCAGCCCATTGCGGCCAGAGTCATGTCGTCGGTCTTTCGATTGAATTGGCGCACGGTCCAACCTGCATTCCAAAACGCCTCTGCGGCATGGGTGCCGATTTTGCCAGATCCGCCAAGGATCAAAACTGTCTGTGTCATTTCATTTCTCCTTTGCTTTGAACCCAAAATGACCTATGCGGTAATGAAATTGAATTCTGCTGTACCGAGAGGCCGACATCGCCCTGCGCATGTATCGCCCCACGCAGTTGGACCTGATCACGCGCCACATCGGCGACATTGGCCTCGGCGTCTTTGCCGCAAAATCCTATCTGGATCGCAAGGGCATGCCGACCCCTGACACTGTCATGGATCATGACTTTATCGGTTACGACAGTGATGAGCGGATCATCAACGGCATGAAACAAGCTGGCTTTGATGTGGACCGCAACTTTTTCGGGGTGCGCTGCGATGACATGACAACCTATTGGGAATTGGTGCGTGCGGGCTGCGGGATCGGCTTTGCGCAAACCGACGTCGGGCGGCGTGATCCGTTGGTGTCTGAAATCGACTTTGGCTTTCCTTTGCCTGTGCTCCCCGTTTGGCTGACGGCTCATGAGGCGATGCGCCAAACCCCACGCATTCGCCGCGTTTGGGACTTGCTGGAACAGGGGCTAAAACCGCTCGTCTCTTGATCCTGACCGCGCAAGCAGCTAGGGCGTCCCAAACGCAACCAGCCAAGGACACTGACGCCATGACAAACCCATCCCTTTTGATCCTCGCCGGTGACGGTATCGGTCCGGAAGTCATGGAACAGGTTAAGCGCGTGATCACTTGGTACGGTGACAAGCGGGATCTAAAATTTGATGTGTCCGAAGACCTCGTCGGCGGTGCGGCCTATGACAAACACGGCGTGCCGCTGCATGACGACACGATGGCCCGCGCTCAGGAAGTAGATGCTGTGCTGCTTGGTGCTGTTGGCGGCCCGGCCTATGACGACCTTGATTTCTCCGTTAAACCAGAACGTGGCCTTTTGCGCCTGCGCAAGGAAATGGACCTGTTCGCAAACCTGCGCCCGGCGCAGTGTTTTGACGCGCTCGCGGATTTCTCATCGCTTAAGCAAGAGCTTGTTGCAGGCCTCGACATCATGATCGTGCGCGAACTGACCTCTGGCGTTTATTTCGGCGAACCGCGCGGCATCCACATGGAAGACAACCTGCGCGTCGGTGTGAACACCCAGCGCTATACCGAAGCCGAGATCGAACGCGGCGCGCGTGCTGCCTTTGAACTGGCGATGAAGCGCGACAAAAAGCTCTGTTCAATGGAAAAGGCCAACGTGATGGAATCCGGCATCCTGTGGCGCGATGTGGTGACAGAGGTCAGCGCGGATTATCCAGAGGTCGAACTCTCCCACATGTACGCCGACAACGGCGCGATGCAGCTTGTGCGCGCGCCCAAGCAGTTTGATGTGATCTATACCGACAACCTGTTTGGCGATATCCTGTCTGACTGCGCGGCGATGCTGACCGGCTCGCTTGGCATGTTGCCATCCGCCTCCCTCGGCCTGCCTATGGCCAATGGCCGCCCCAAGGCGATGTATGAACCCGTGCACGGTTCCGCCCCTGACATCACTGGGCAGGGCAAGGCGAACCCGATCGCCTGTATCCTGTCGTTCGCGATGGCGCTGCGCTATTCCTTTGACGAAGGCGCAGAAGCCGACCGTCTGGAAGCCGCGATTGAAAAAGTTCTGGCCGATGGCGCACGTACTGGCGATCTGATGGGCCCCGAAGGCGGGACACCGATTAGTACTGTCGAAATGGGCGACGTGATCCTTGCGGCGCTTGATGCGAGCCTCTGACGCAGGTTTGTTGGAAGGCCTGCAACAGACCGGAATCAAGCCGCAGGCGCCGGTCTGGCAGCCGACCCGTCCCGACGGGACGGCTGTTTGGCAACTCGGACAAGCTGTTGAACCCTAGCGATAACTTGGCCACTATAAAGCGCCCGGAAATAATCGGTCCAATCGCCACCCCACGGGTCGGCTGACAGACCGGCTTAGCGCAGCTTTCGTGAATATGGCCTCAAACCAAACGTCCACACAAAAATCGCCTTGTGATCCACGCCCCTCTATTGTCATTCTGACCCCGTAACCAAAAACAGGAGACAGCCGTGGGCTCCAATACGAAGGGGGCGCTTCTTGCGCTGCTCGCATTTGGAATTTTCGCAACCCACGATGTGGCGATTAAAGTGCTGGGCGGCACCTATTCCCCAATCCAGATCGTGTTCTTTTCGGTCCTGCTGTCCTTCCCGCTTGCCACATTGATGCTGATGCGCGA
>CAKZVL010000133.1 GCA_937922155.1 uncultured Paracoccaceae bacterium
GCGGTTGCGGTTTGCATCGCCCCTTTTGCGCGATCAAATCTGAGGAACGCCAGTGCGTTATCCCCTGACACCGTATGCACGACGCCTGCGGGTTTGCCGTCTGCGGTGATGTCGTCGCCGGGGTGGGCGGTGCCGTCGATGCGGATGCGCGCGATGCCTTTGCGCAGGTCCGTTTTGTGTTTCATACGGGCGACGATTTCTTGCCCGACAAAGCAGCCCTTTTTGAAATCCACCCCGTTGAGCCGTTCAAACCCAGCTTCGAGGATGAAGCTGTCTGTGGTGAGCTCAACGCCGGTCTCGGGGATGTTGTGGGCTACACGCAGGGCGGTCCAGTCAATGTCTTCTGACACGTCGCGCGTGCTGTAGTGCCGCCAGCCGAGCGCGGGATCACGTGGGTCACTGTAGGCGCCGTCTGGCATTGGCGACGACAGCCCACGGGACACACGCAGGTCAGTTTCCGCAATCTGCACATCCGCGCGCAGTCGATACATTGTCAGTCGCTGGGCGAGGCCTGCTGCATGGCTTTGGGCGACGTCGATCAAGAGGCGGTCGTTTTCACCGATCACAAAGAAGTCGGCGAGGAATTTCCCTTGCGGTGTCAAAAGTGCTGCATAGATGATTGCGCCTGCGGCCTTTGCCACATCATTGGTGATCAACCCGTCAAGGAACGAGACGCGATCCGATCCGGTTAGGGTGAGGATGGTTCGGCTCATGATGCGTCCTCCGTTTTGGAAAATTGCAGACGGTATAGGTCGGCATAAAGGCCGCCGCGTTCAAGCAGGGTTTCGTGTTTTCCTTCGTCAACGACCCGGCCTTGGTCCATCACGACGATCTTGTCGGCGTCGCGCACGGTGGATAGACGGTGGGCGATGACAAGGGTTGTGCGCCCTTTGGACAGGCGATCAAGTGCGGCTTGCACGATGGCTTCGGATTTGGTGTCTAGTGCGCTGGTGGCTTCGTCCAGCAGCAGGATAGGGGTGTCGCGCAAAAGGGCACGCGCGATGGCGACGCGTTGGCGCTGGCCGCCGGACAGGTTTGATCCGCGAGGCCCGACCGGGCTGTCTAGACCGTTGGCCAGTTGGGGCAAAAAGTCGGCGACATGGGCGGCTTCGACCACTTTGGCCAGTTGTGCATCGTCGATGTCGGTGCGCCCCAGAAGGATGTTGTCCCGCAGGCTTTCGTCAAAGAGTGCAGCGTCTTGCGCAACGACAGAGAATTTCGCCCGCAGGTCTGGCAAGGCCGTGTTCTGCACGGGGATATCGCCGATCAGGACTGCGCCGCTTTGTGGGTCGACCAATCGGGTGAGCACGTTGAAAATTGTGCTTTTCCCGGCACCCGATGCCCCGACAAGCGCTGTGGTTTTGCCGGCCTCTGCGATAAAGCTGGTGCCGCGCAAAACGGGCAGGTCGGCGTAAGACAGGTTGACGTTGTCTAGCTGAATTTGCGGCGCACCGTCGGGCAATGGAGTCGGGGTCGCGGGGGAGGTCAGCCGGGGCTGTTCGTCCATCACATTGCGAATGCGATCGATGCTGGCGGCAGCAGTTTGCCATTGCCCGCTCATCTGGCCCAAGCGGCGCAGGGGTTCAAATGCAAGACTCATCGCCGTGAAAAAGGACATGAATTGACCGACGGTTTTTTCCCCCTCGATAATTTGGGAGCCGCCATAGATCATGACGCCAAGGAAGCCGACGCCGATCATGACGTCTAGCATGGCTGGCACTGCGGCTTGTCCGGTGGCGGATTTGACTTCGGCGGCGACGCGTTTTTGGGCGAGGGCGTTGTAGCGTTCTGCCTGGTAGCTTTCAAGGCCGTTGAGCTTGATCGGGTTGATGCCGTGGAACACTTCATCCAGCCGCGTGGCCATGCGCCCGGCGAGCGCGCGTGCGTTGCCCGCCCGTTTACGCACATAGCGTTGCGCCATGAGCGACGGGAAGACAACCAATGGAATCCCGATCAGTGCCACGGCGGTCCACCGCCAATCCACGGCCATTGCAACGCCAAACAATGCAATCACAGCCACCAGATCGCGGGCCACGCCAACCAGGAGGCTGGCCCATATATTATTTACCGCCGTCACATCACCCTGCACCCGTTCAATTAATTGTCCGGGCGGGTTGATCTGGTGGTAGCCGCTGTCCAGCGTCATAAGCTTGCCCAGAAGGTCATTGCGCATCCCCGCGGCGGCCCGTTCTGTTACCTTTTTTAGCAGGATTTTCTTGGCCGCCGAACATATCGCCCGCACGAAAAAGGTGCCCATAATCGCCAGGCCGACCCACCAAAGGGCGGTGCTGGATCCTTCGGTAAAGACGGTATCAAACATGGGTTGGATTAGACGCGACAAGGCGGCCAGCATCGATCCTTCGATCACCATGAACATAATTGCAATTCCCAGCATGCGCCGGTGCGGACGCAAATAGCCAGACCAAAGCCAGCGGAAAATGTTGGGCGCTGGTGCGCTCATGATCCTGTCCTTTTCTGGGCGGGGGCCCGTTTGTCTTGGTCTATGCGCTTCGCTGGCGCAGGGCAAGTTGGGGTCTTTGGTTGACGGCGCGGGCGGCGGGTCTAGGGTAGCGGTAACTCATCATTGAAAGCTTGCCCCCATGTCTTTGTCTAACGGTCGATCCTATCTCGCTATTCCCGGTCCGTCAGTGATGCCGGAACGGGTGTTGCAGGCCATGCATCGTGCATCGCCCAATATCTATCGCGGTGAGCTGATTGAGTTGACGCATAGCCTTATTCCTGACTTGCGATCTGTGGCGCGCACGGATGGCGATGTGGCGATGTATATCGGCAATGGCCATGCGGCATGGGAAGCTGCAATTGCCAACACGTTGTCGCGGGGCGATACGGTGTTAGTGCTGGCCACGGGTCGGTTCTGTATCGGCTGGGGCGAGATGGCGGCGATGATGGGCGTCACGCTGCAAACCATTGATTTCGGTTTTGAAAGCGACATTGATATGGCGCAGGTGGCCGATGCGCTGGCCAAGGATGTCGATCACAAGATCAAAGCGGTGCTGTGCGTGCAGGTGGATACGTCGTCATCGGTCAAGAACGATATCAAAGCGTTGCGCGACACGATGACAGCGGCAAAACATCCGGCGCTTTTGATGGTGGATTGCATGGCTTCACTTGGCTGTGACCGGTTTGAGATGGACGCATGGGGCGTCGATTTGATGGTGGCGGGCTGTCAGAAAGGGTTGATGACCCCGGCGGGCATCGGCTTTGTGTTTTTCAACGACAAGGCAAAGGCGCACCGGGGCAACCTTGTGACTGCCTATTGGGATTGGCAGCCGCGGATCAATGTGTCGGAATATTACCGCTATTTCGATGGCACGGCGCCGACGCACCACCTTTATGGGCTGCGCGTGGCCCTTGATATGATCAACGAGGAAGGTGTTGAAAACGTCTGGAACCGTCACAGCGTGCTGGCAGAGGCGATTTGGGCGGCGTTTGCGGCTTGGGAAGCTAAGGGGCAGATGCGTTTGAATATCAGCGATCCGTCAAAGCGGGGCACTTCGGTGACGGCGGTTTGCACGGGGCCGGGGGATGGGCTGGCCCTGCAAAACTGGACCGAACAGCAGGCGGGTTTGACCCTTGGGATCGGGTTAGGGCGCGAGCAGGCGGCAGATTTCTATCGGATCGGGCATATGGGACATGTGAATGCGCATATGATCATGGGGATGCTTGGCACTGTTCAAGCGGGGCTCACCGCGCTGGAGATTGCGCATGGGGCCGGGGCGCTGGATGCGGCGGCGCGGGTGATTGCGTCAGGCGCTGGGCCGGTTGGCTAACCATGTGATCGCGCGGTTGATGCACCATGCGACCACAGCGACCCAAAGGTAGCCCGCAAGTGCGGCAATAACCCAAAACGTCATCATCAATATACCACCCGCTGTCGCCAGAAAGGCGTCGGTATAGTTTTCAACTGGTTTTGGGTGATGTCTGCTCATCCAGGGTCCTATGGTTGGTCTGCTGCCCGTGCTGCCGCCAATGCGACGGGTAGGGCGGCTGCAAAGGCGGCCATATCCGCGGCTGGGCCGCAGCTGATGCGGATGCAGCGATCTTGGGGTGCTACAAACGGCATACGAACAAAGATATCGTTAATAATCAACTGGGCAAGAACCCTGCGCGCAAACTCGCCGTTTTGGCCGCAATCGATTGTGACGAAATTGGTGGCCGAAGGCAGGGCCACCAGCCCGTTTTCCTGCGCAATTCTGCTGATTTCTGCGCGGCTTGCGGCGACTTCGGCGCGCACGTGGGTCAACCAATCTTGATCAGTTAGGGCTGCCAAGGCCCCGGCTTGGGCGAGCCGGTTCACGCCGAAATGGTTGCGCACCTTGTGAAAGGCGTCGATCAGGGGGGCCGCGCCGATGGCATAGCCGATCCGCGCACCGGCCATTCCGTAGCCTTTCGAAAAGGTTCGCATCCTGATGACGCGCGGATCCTGCGGGTCTAAGGGCGGCGCCGTGTCGTCCGGGGCCAGTTCGATATAGGCCTCATCCAGCACCAAGAGCGATCCATCCGGAACAGCGGCGATCACCGCCTCGATCGTGGATGCCGCGTGGTGCGATCCCATCGGATTGTCGGGGTTGGCGAGATAAACCAGCTTTGCCCCCACCCCACGTGCTTTGGCGATCAAGCGATCTGGGTCTTCGTGATCGCCTGCGTAGGGCACGCTGTGCAAATCCCCGCCAAACCCGGCCACATGATAGTTGAACGTCGGATAGGCCCCGGCGGATGTGACGACCGCGTCGCCCGGGGCTACGATCAAGCGGACCAAGACGCCAAGGAGCGTATCGATCCCTTCGCCGATCATAATGTGTTCGGGGCCGATATCGTGATGTGCGGCAAGGGCGTGGCGCAAATCATGGCTTTCTGGATCGCCGTATTGCCAAACTTGCGCGGCGGCATTCTGCATTGCTGTAATCGCATGGGGAGAGGGGCCAAAGCCGGATTCGTTTGCCCCCAAACGTGCGGCAAATGGGCGGCCACGCGCGCGTTCCTGTGCTTCGGGGCCGACGAAGGGCACGGTCGAAGGGAGAGAGGCCGCAAGGGGCGTAAGGCGAGGATCATTGTTCATAAGGGGGAGATTGGCCTGCCTTTTCCCACATGGCAAGACACCGCACAGTCCCCATCTAAATAAGGTCCGAGAAGGGGATGTCTCGATGAAACTGACTAGACGAATGTTCTTAGTATCAAGTGGTGCAGCTGCAGGAGCACGAATTGTGCCTCAGGTGGCGGCAAAAACAGGTGGTCGGCGAATTCTAACATTGGTGTATGACAAATCCATCGGCGCGATGCGGGCTGTTGAACGAGTAGTTCGGTAAATACCCCGAGCTTGCATCAGCCCGTTGCGTTGTTGGACGTAACGGGCGCAAAATTTCGCGCCTTAGATGGATTTAGCCATTGAAGTGCAAAGAATACGCTGCACCTCCTCCCGCGGCGTAGACACGGCCTTAGCTCTCTCTTTTCCTCCCCGAGGGCTAAGGCCACACCTTTCCGTTAGATCTCATTCAACCTATCCAAGGCCGCTTGCAATTGCGCGGCTTCATCGGCGCGTAGGGCGAGGTTGGCTTTGGCTTCTTCGACGACTTCCGGCGGGGCGGAGGCGGCGAATTTGGGGTTGTTGACGCGCCCTTTTAGGCCGCCCACTTCCTTTTCCAGCTTGCCTATGTTCTTGGTAAGGCGTGCTTTTTCCGCTTCGACGTCGATGATGTCTGCAAGCGGCAGGGCAAAGGTTGCGCCTGCGGTTGCAACGGTCAGGGCGCCTTTGGGTGAGGGGCCTTGGCTGAAGCTTTCCACGCGGGCGAGGCGTTTGATGATCGCCTCGTTTGCGGAGAGCGCTTGGGTCGCGTGATCGTCGGCGTCTGTTTGGATCAATTGCACCTTCAGTCCGGCGGGCACGTTGACCTGGGCGCGGGCGGAACGGATGCCTTCGATCAGGGAGATGACCCACGTCATTTCGCGATCTGCATCTGCGTCGATCAGCGCGTCACCGTAGGTGGGCCAATTGGCGTGGACCAGCATGTCGCTGGCGGGCACATCCGCTTTGTCCTTTAGCCCCTTGATCTGCATCCATAATTCTTCTGTAATGAACGGCATGATCGGGTGGAGCAGTACGAGACATTGTTCCAGAACCCATGCGAGGGTTTCCTCCGTTTCGGCCTTGGCCGCCGCATCGTCGCCTTGCAAGAGCGGTTTGGAAAATTCCAGATACCAATCGCAAACCTTGCCCCAGACAAAGGCGTAAAGCGCGTTGGCGGCGTCGTTGAAACGGTAGTCGGTGAGCGCCTGATCGACCGTCTGACGAGTGCGGGCGACCTCACCCACGATCCATTTGTTTACGGCGATTTTGGGGGTCACAAGCGGTACACAGCCTGTACACCGCGCGTACACAGACGTGACGCCATAGTGTTCGGCAAAGCTGAAAGCGTTCCAAAGTTTGGTGCCGAAATTGCGGTAGCCTTTGATCCGATCCTCTGAGATTTTCAGCACGCCACCGAGCGCTGCCATGGCCGCGTTGGACATGCGCAGGGCGTCGGCGCCGTATTGGTCGATCATATCCAGCGGGTCGATGACGTTGCCGCGCGTCTTGGACATCTTTTCGCCCTTCGCATCGCGCACCAGCTGGTGGAGGTAGACGGTGTGGAACGGGTCACGCTCTTTTTCGGGACGATCAGTCATGATCGCGTTCGACATCATCATCATCCGCGCGACCCAGAAGAACAGGATGTCTTGGCCGGTGATGAGGACATCGCCGGGGAAGTATTTCATCGCCGGGTCGTTTTCATCCGGCCAGCCGAGGGTGCCGAAGGGCCAGAGGCCGGAGGAGAACCATGTGTCTAGGACATCTGGGTCGCGCATTAGAAATACGGTTGGTCTTGAATTTCCGTGAACGTAACCGGCGCTCATTTCCAACTCTCGGAAACCTTCCCCTGTACCATCGTAGGTTTCAAACTCGACTTGGAAGCCGTAGTACTCTTTTGCCTTTTTGCCGAGATCTTCCTCCGTAACTGCACAGAATGGGACCAAATAAAGCGGATCGCCTTCTGGCTCCTTTTTCTTGATTGACCTCAACTCTGCTTCATCAAGTTTGCGGCCAAGTTCGCTTTCTTTTGCCAGAATAGCTTCTTCTTCGTTTCTGAAGTGCCAAAACCACTCTTTTGGCAATCCATACCAAACTGGGATCTGATGCCCCCACCACAATTGCCGAGAAATACACCACGGTTCGATGTTTTCCAGCCAGTGGAAGAACACCTTTTCCCCGCTTTCCGGCATGATCTTGGTGCGGCCCTGACGGACAGCCTCCAACGCAGGTTCGACGATCTTCGCGCTGTCCACGAACCATTGGTCGGTCAGCATTGGTTCGATCACCACTTTGGAGCGGTCGCCGAAGGGTTGCATGATCTTTTTGTTTTCGACCATCGGGACGGTTTCGGTCACCTCGACCTTTTCACCGTCTTCGTTTTTTTCTGTGCGGGTCACGTCGTGCATGACGGCGAGGCCTTCGGCGGTGATGTCGGCGACGACTTTTTCGCGCGCCTCGAACCGATCAAGCCCACGGTATTCATCCGGCACAAGGTTCATGGCGGCGATTTTCGCCTCATCAAAATCCTCTTCCCCATTGGCGATCCGCTGGGCTGTTGCGGCTTCTTCTGCATAAGGGCGTCCATCTGCGCGCATCGCGCCCTTCGTGTCCATCAGGGAATACATCGGGATGTCGTTGCGCTTGGCCACTTCGTAGTCGTTGAAGTCATGCGCGCCGGTGATTTTCACCGCGCCGGAGCCAAAGTTAGGATCAGGATAGGGATCGGTGATGATGGGGATCAGGCGGCGCTGCGCCTTTGGCCCAACGGGAATTTCGCAAAGCTTGCCGACGATGGGCGCGTAGCGTTCGTCGTCCTTATGGACCGCCACGGCCCCGTCGCCCAGCATGGTTTCAGGCCGCGTTGTGGCGATGGAGATGTAGTCGCGTTCCTCGGACAAGGTGACGTTGCCGTCCTCATCCTTTTCCTCGTAAGTATAAGTCTCCCCCCCCGCGAGCGGGTATTTGAAGTGCCACATGTGGCCGTCGACTTCGGTATTTTCGACCTCAAGATCGGAAATCGCGGTTTCGAAGTGGGGGTCCCAGTTCACGAGGCGCTTGCCGCGATAGATCAGCCCGTCGTTATACATCTGCACAAAGACCTTGAGCACCGCGTCGTGGAAGTTGCCTGGCTTTTCAGTGTCGGGCGCGGAGGCGGCGCCGGACATGGTGAAGGCGCTGCGCGACCAATCCATGCTGTCGCCTAATCGGCGCGCCTGTTCTTCGATCATGCCGCCTTTGGCCGCTTTCCATTCCCAGACCTTTTTGAGGAAGTCATCGCGCGCCATGTCGGTGCGTTTTCCTTCGCCCTTTTCGGCCATGTCTTTTTCGACCATGAGCTGGGTGGCGATGCCCGCGTGATCAAGCCCCGGTTGCCAAAGCGTGTCGTACCCTTGCATCCGTTTCCAGCGCGTCAGGATGTCCATCAGCGTGTGGTTAAAGGCGTGACCGACGTGCAAATGCCCTGTGACGTTGGGCGGGGGCAATTGGATGCAAAACGTCTCCTCGCGGGAAGCATTGGCCCCGGCTTTGAAGGCGCCTGCCTCCTCCCACATTTTGTAGAGGTCCGCTTCGCGCTGTTTTGCGTCGAATGTTTTGTCCATCGCCATCGATTTCGTCCTTTTGGTTTGAGGTGGGTTTACCCAAAGCAAGCGGGGGCGAAAAGGGCGAAGGTGGTGTGCGGGTGGCGCGCGTTGGGATTTTGAGTATTTTTGGCAAGATGATACAAGCGATGAACGTGGCGGCAGCGCGTGTTTGCTATGGACACTGACCTGTGCGGCGGTAATCTTGGGCCGATAGGTCGGAGGATATCATGGACAAGTTTGGCAAAAGCCAGCCGGTGAAGCGGTTTGAGGATGCGCGGTTTTTGACCGGGCAAGGGCGGTATGTCGATGATATTGCCCCGGCGGATGCGTTGCACGCGGTGTTTTTGCGCGCGCCCGTGGCGCATGGTGTGATCACCGAGTTGGATGTGGCGGATGCGGTGGATATGCCCGGGGTTGCGATGATCCTGACAGGTCAGGATTTGATCGATGCCGGTTGCAACATTGATTTTAGCGGTGGCGCGGTCACAAATCGCGATGGTAGCAAGGGTGCCAAGCCGTTGCGCCCGATTTTGGCGGTGGATCGTGTGCGCCATGTGGGTGAGGCGGTTGCGATGATTGTCGCAAGCAGCGTCGCCGAGGCCAAAGATGCCGCAGAGGCGATCGTGCTAGAAATTGATGATTTGCCCGCGCATCTGGATTTGTCCACCGGGGGGCAGGCTTTGCATGCGGAGGCGTCTGATAACCTTGCCTTTGATTGGGGCATGGGGGACGAAGCGGGTGCGAAGGCTGCGATTGCGGCGGCGGCGCATGTTGTGAAAGTGACTGTTCCTGACAACCGGATCATTTGCAACGCGATGGAGCCGCGTGGATGTTACGCGGAACCCGAGGGCGACCGCTTGCACCTTGCGTTTAATGGGCAGGGCGTTTGGGGGATGAAGACGAATTTGGCCCGGTTTTTGGGGCTGGATAAAGAAACCTTTCGCATCACCAACCCAGATGTGGGTGGTGGCTTTGGCATGAAAGGGTTTGATTATTCTGAGTATTATACCGTTTCATATGCTGCACGGACGTTGGATCGCCCGGTGCGTTGGATGTCGGAGCGCACCGAGGGGATGTTGACGGACAATGCCGGTCGCGATCTGACGACAGAGGCGGTTATGGCCTTTGACGCGGACTTTAAGATCACCGGGTATCATATTGATACAGTTGCGAATATGGGCGCCTATAATTCTGGTTTTGCACAGTTCATTCAGACCGATTTGTTTAGCAAGGTCATGATGGGCACCTATGATGTGCAGGCGGCCTATATGCGTACCTGTGGGGTGTTTACCAACACCACGCCGGTGGATGCCTATCGTGGGGCGGGCCGTCCTGAGGCGATTTTCATTCTGGAACGCACGATGGATGAGGCGTCGCGTCAGCTAGGGGCTGATCCTTGGGAATTGCGGCGCAAGAATTTTATTGCCCCCGATAAGTTTCCTTACACCACGGCTACGGGCGTGACTTACGATGTTGGAGAATTCGCAAAAGTTCTCAACGCGGTGGCGGGCAAGGCTGATGTTGCGGGACTAGCGGCGCGCAAGGCGGCAAGCGAGAGTTCGGGTAAGTTGCGCGGTCAGGGCCTTTGTTATTATATCGAGAGCATTCTTGGAAATCCGGAAGAAACGACCCGTGTTGATTTTGCGCAAGATGGTGCGTTGATCTTTGTCGGGACGCAATCCAACGGGCAGGGTCATGAGACTGTGTTTCCGCAGTTTTTGTCCGATCAAACCGGTATCCCGGTGGAGAAAATCGAATTTGTGCAAGGTGACAGTGATAAGATTGCCCAAGGCGGTGGCACAGGCGGGTCACGGTCTGTGACGGTGCAGAACACCGCAACTTTGGCCACGGTGGAGGTGATCATCGAACGGTTCAGTGCGTTTTTGGCCGAGGGCGAGGGCATTGATGCCAGCAAGGTGAGTTTTGACGAAGACCGCTTTCGCATTGAGGGTTCCAACCTCACGCCGACGATGTTGGACGTGGCCGAGATGGCGCGCGTGGCGGGGCGCGATGACCTTTTGACCCATAGCGCCACGATTAAACTGGACAATCGCAGCTTTCCCAATGGAGCCCATGTGGCGGAGGTTGAAATTGACCCGCAGACCGGTGTGGTCATCGTCGATCGTTATACGGTCGTCGATGATTTTGGTAATCTTATCAATCCGATGCTGGTGGAAGGCCAAGTTCATGGCGGCGTTGTTCAGGGGCTGGGGCAAGCCTTGAGCGAGCGCACAGTTTTTGACGAAGATGGTCAACTTCTCACGGCTTCGTTTATGGACTATGGCATGCCGCGTGCGGATGATGCCCCCATGATCGACTTTTCAACAGAAGGCACGCCATCGACCTATAACCCCATGGGGATGAAGGGCTGTGGTGAGGCGGGGACTGTTGGGGCTTTGGCCGCTGTGTCCAACGCTGTGATTGACGCTCTTTGGGATCAGGGCGTGCGCCACATAGCGATGCCGTTTACGCCGATGCGCGTTTGGCAAGCGCTTCAGCAGGCAAAAGCTGACAGTGCCGCTGCGTGATTGGGTCTTTGGTCTTTTCGGTCGGGCCGCCCGACACGAAAAGGACGGTGGTGCCCGGGTTCGGGGGCATGCGACGCATGTCATTTTACTGGATGGTACTTTGTCGACGCTCCAGCCGGGGTGCGAGACCAATGTTGGGCAAATCTTTAACCTTTTGAAAGAAGAAGGCCGCAGCGCCCATCAAAGCGTATATTACGAGGCCGGTATTCAGTGGCGCGATTGGACGGGCGTTTGGGATGTCATGACCGGCAAGGGGATCAATCGACAGATCCGGCGGGCCTATGGGGCGCTCGCGTCGCGGTACCGCCCTGGTGATAAGATCGTTTTGATTGGATATTCGCGGGGCGCGTATGCGGTGCGATCCCTTGCCGGGGTGATTGACCGTGTCGGATTGCTGCGGGCAGAATGCGCTACAGTGCGCAATATTCGCACCGCCTATCGCCACTATCAGGCGGGCGGCGGGTCAGAGGTTGCTGCAACGTTTCGCAGGGTTCATTGCCACGCAGAAAGCCCGATCGAAGCGGTCGCGGTGTTTGACACGGTAAAAGCGTTAGGGCTACGCCTGCCCGGAATATGGCGGCTAACGGAACACAAGCACGCCTTTCATGACCATGCATTGGGGCCTACAACGCGCAATGGGTTTCATGCGGTGGCGATGCATGAACGACGGGTCGCCTATGCGCCTGTGATGTGGATGTGCCCTGCTCAGTGGAATGGCCACATGGAACAATTGTGGTTCAAGGGCAACCATGGCGACATTGGTGGGCAAATCGTTGGGTCGATGAAGTCGCGACCATTGGCCAATATTCCGCTATGTTGGATGCTGGGCAAGCTGTCGGTCTGTGGGCTGGACCTGCCGCGGGATGCGATTTCAAGATTTGAACAAGATGCTAGTGCTCCGTCTTCGGGCCCTTTGCATGGGTGGTCAAAGCTATTCTTGCACCGTCGCACGCGCAATGTGGGTGCCTGCAAGTCTGAACGGGTGCATGTAACCGCGACTAGCGGTGGGTAATGCAAGCGGTGCCGGTTTAAGCGACCTTTTCTAAACTGGTCTTGGGCACAATCCCGATGGCGCGGCAGACGTCGCGGGTGAGTTCGGGGCGGTTAAGGGTGTAGAAGTGGAGGTCTTCTACCCCTTCGCAGAGCAGTTCATCACATAGTTCACTGGCAAGGGCGGTTGCCAAAAGGTCGCTGTGGCCGTCGCGTTCGGCCTTTGTGAAGGCGTCTGCAATCAGGGGCGGAATGGAGGTTCCGCATTGGGCCGCAAACTTTTGCACGCCTTTCCAGTTTTCAATCGGGAGGATGCCGGGGATGATATGTTTTGTAATCCCTGCGGCGGCGCATGCGTCGCGGAAGCGTAGGTAGGTTTCGGATTCAAAAAAGAACTGCGTGATCGCTTGGGTCGCGCCTGCGTCCAGTTTGCGTTTTAGGAATTCGATGTGGCTGTTGAGGCTGTCCGCCTCTGGGTGCTTTTCAGGGTAGGCTCCGACTGACAGGTTAAATGATCCGGTGTCGGCCAGCGCTTCGATCAATTCGATCGAAGAGGCAAAGCCGTCAGCGTGCGCCTTGAACCCGGTGCTGCCTTTTGGGCGATCGCCACGCAGGGCGACGATGTCGGTGATGCCTGCGTCCGCATAGCTGCGGGCGATGTCGAGCGTTTCGGCGCGGGTGGCATCGACGCAGGTGAGATGGGCGGCAACTCGCAGCCCGGTTTGACGGTGCAGCGTTGTCACGGCCTCATGCGTGAGTTTGCGCGTTGTGCCGCCTGCGCCATAGGTGACGGAGACAAAGGAGGGCGATAGGGGGGCCAAGACCTGCACGCAGTCCCAAAGCCGAAAGGACGCGTCGAGCGATTTGGGCGGGAAAAATTCGAAGCTGACGTTGGGCATGTGGGCACCTTTGGCGTTGCGGACTTGAGTTTTTTGTCAGCTTCCCGCATATGAAGCAAATTCATAACGCTCAAAAACATTATGAGGATGATGATGAATATTGAGTTTCGACATTTGCGCACGATCAAGGCGATCCATGACACGGGCGGTTTGGCGAAAGCGGCGGATTTGCTGAACATCACGCAATCCGCGCTGAGCCATCAGATCAAGGGGATCGAGGATCAAGCGGGGGTGGAGCTGTTCGTGCGCCGCACCAAGCCGATGCGCCTGTCCCCGGCGGGGATGAAGATGCTGGCGGCGGCTGAAGATATTTTGCCCCGTGTGGCGGCATTGCAGACGGAGTTCGAAGGGTTGGTGAGCGGGAAGGCGGGGCGTTTGCATATCGCGATTGAATGCCACGCTTGTTTTGAATGGCTGTTTCCGGTGCTTGAGGCGTTTCGCAAAGCTTGGCCAGAGGTGGATGTGGATATTCGCCCCGGTCTGGCTTTTGACGCCTTTCCCGCGCTGCGCCGTGAGGACGTCGATCTGGTTGTGACCTCTGACCCGGAGGATATTGAGGGCGCGGATTTCACGCCGATCTTTGATTATAGCCCGGTTTTTGTCGCCTCTGCCGCGCATCCGCTGGCGCAGAAACCTTATATTGATGCCGATGATTTCAAGGGCGAAACCCTGATTACCTATCCGGTGGAGCGCACGCGGCTGGATGTGTTTTCCCAGCTTTTGATCCCGGCGTCGGTGGAGCCTGCTGAGGTGCGGCAGGTGGAGTTGACGGCTGTGATCCTGTTGCTGGTTGCCTCAAACCGGGGTGTGGCGGTTTTGCCCGATTGGGTGGTGCGCGAGGTGCGCTATAATTCGGATTACGTGACGCGCCCGTTGACGGACAAGGGCATCACCCGCCGCCTTTATGCGGCCACGCGCACGGGGGAAAGTGATCTACCGTTTATGGCGCATTTGTTGCGGTTGGCACGACATGAGGCGGTGAAGCTGCAACGGCCAAGCCCACATTCAGACCGGAACAAGCCGCAGGCG
The DNA here is from genome assembly GCA_937922155.1 of uncultured Paracoccaceae bacterium. Taxonomy (GTDB): domain Bacteria; phylum Pseudomonadota; class Alphaproteobacteria; order Rhodobacterales; family Rhodobacteraceae; genus Cognatiyoonia. The sequence continues at coordinate 14,117 of CAKZVL010000133.1, forward strand.
CCGGTCTGACAGCCGACCCGTCCCAGCGGGGAGGCTGTTTGGCAGCTCGCGCAAGCGGTAGATACCTAGCTATGAATTTGCCACCATAAAGCGCATAGAAAGAAGCGGTCCAATCAGCACCCCACGGGCCGGCTGTCAGATCGGCTTGGCGCTGCCATCTTTGGTATCGCAATTCACTTTACCACCTTCACTTGCCCCTGTCGGGGCTTCGTCCTATAGCGGCGCTCTGTTAGCAATGGAGGCCCTGATGGCTGGTTCTGCAAATTTGAACGTCATGATGAAAGTCGCGCGGCAAGCGGGGCGGGCTTTGGTCAAGGATTTTGGCGAAGTTGAACAGCTTCAGGTATCCTCCAAGGGCCCCGGTGATTTTGTTAGCCGTGCCGATAAGCAGGCCGAAGAGACCATCCGCGAGGCCTTGATGGAGGCGCGGCCGACCTACGGCTTTCTAGGCGAAGAGGGCAGCGTGATCGAGGGCGAAGACCCGACGCGCCGCTGGATCGTTGATCCGCTGGATGGCACGACGAATTTTCTGCACGGGCTGCCCCATTGGGCCGTTTCCATTGGGTTGGAACATAAGGGCGCGATTGTTGCAGGTGTCATTTATGATCCGTCCAAGGACGAGATGTTTTATGCCGAAAAAGGGCTTGGCTCCTTTATGAACGACAGCCGCCTGCGCGTATCTGGGCGTCGTGATTTGAACGAAGGGCTGTTTGGGACAGGTTTTGCGCTGGGTTCAAAAGCCAATTCTGCCCGCAGTTTTCAAGAGCTTGCGCGGATCACCCCGGTCTCTGCTGGAATTCGTCGCCAGGGGGCGGCAGCACTTGACCTCGCCTATGTGGCGGCTGGTCGTTATGACGGGTTTTGGCATTGGGATCTATATCCTTGGGACATGGCCGCCGGGATTATTATCGTCAAAGAAGCGGGCGGGTTCGTCGAAGGGATGGACCCGTCAGAGAATTACCTTGAGACGGGTAATCTGATTTGCGGCAACAGCGAAATGTTTGCCCGTTTTGCCAAGACGATCCGCGGCTGATTATTTACGCCGCACCTTTGGGATGCGGGTTTCCAGATTGGGGTAGGTTGTTTCCGGGTAGTCAGGATGACCATGGGTTTGATTCCAGAACCGTGTCGCGCCAAGCCGCAGCCAAAGCGGCACTGTCAACAGCGCGCCGACCACAAAGCCCCCCGCATGCGCCCAATAGGCCACGCCGCCGCCGTCGGTTGGGACCGTCACGCCATTGAACAGTTGAAAAGCAAACCAAAGCCCTAGCATGATAAAGGACGGCACCGGGATGACCCGGATGATAACCACAAAGAACAGCAAGATGTCGACCTTGGCCTTGGGGAATAGCAGCAGATAGCCGCCCATCACCCCGGCAATGGCGCCCGAGGCCCCGATGACGGGGATTTGGCTGTCCACCTCGACAATGTATTGCGCAAGGCTCGCCGCGATGCCGCAGGCCAAATAGAAGATGAGAAAGGGGATGTGCCCCATCTTGTCTTCCATGTTGTCGCCGAAAATCCAAAGGAACAGCATGTTCCCGGCCAGGTGCATAAATCCGCCATGTAGGAAGGTGGATGTCACAATGGAGATGTAGTTTTCGCCCGCGCTGATGCGTTCTGGGATCATCGCGTAGTTATAGTAGAGCTGGTTGAGCTGTTGAGGATCCTGAAACGCCACCAGCCCAATCGCAAAGATCGCGATATTGATCGCCAAGAGGGCGTAGGTGACAAAAGGCAGGCGGTTTGTCGGATTGTGGTCGCGAAATGGAAACATGCGGGGACGGTCCAACAAGTTGGCGACAGGGTCAAGGGCGGTGTTGGGTAAATCGTGACGTGATCTGTTCGGTCATTCGGCGCCTGCATCAGGTGGTGGGCGCCTCCGGCGGGAGTATTTTGGGCAAGATGATACGTGTTTAGCGCGGCAGGCTTGTGCGATGTGCCTTTCTGCGTCAGGTTTGGGGAATGCGTATTCTTTCGGTTTTGCTTTGTTTGTCATCGCCCGCCTTTGGTGAGGATTGCCCTGCGGCGGCGGATCATGGGGCTGCGCAGGTTGCCATTTATGAGGGCTTTCTTGCGGCAACGACAGAGGCCGAGGCGCGCGCGTTGTCTAGCCAGCTTTGGCTTATGTGGTTGGAGGCCCCTGATGCGCGCGCTCAAGAGATGTTGGATCGGGGGATGCAGCAGCGGGAGGGGTTCGACTTTGCAGGGTCACGCCGCACGCTGGATGGATTGGTGGACTATTGTCCGGACTACGCCGAAGGATACAATCAGCGAGCCTTTGCCAGCTTTCTAAGCCAAGATTTCCAGTCGGCCTTGCTGGATCTGGATGTTACCCTGTCGATCAACCCGCGCCACCTAGGGGCGCTGTCGGGGAAGGCGCTGACCCTGATGGGGTTGGGGCGCGAGGAAGAGGCGCAAACGGTGCTGCGCGAGGCGCTAAAGCTGAACCCGTGGTTGTCCGAGCGCAGTTTGCTGAGCGGAACCGATATCTGACTTGCCGAACCGGTGTGGCGTGGCTAGGAAGGCTGCGTGCCTCCGTGGTGGAATTGGTAGACATCGGAGACTTAAAATCTCTTGGCCGTATGGCCGTGCCGGTTCGAGTCCGGCCGGAGGCACCATCAAGTCAAATAAGTTTAATAAAAACGTATACTTGAGTTTAAAATTGGTATTTTGCCCACCCATTTGTCCACCATTTGGATTTCGTATGGCTTCCCAACTATCGGCTTTAGTGAGCTGTCAAAATGACTAACCAAAACACCACATTCGACAAAGAAAGACGCGCCAAAGTGACTTCTTAACTCCATAAAGTCTTAAGCCCATGCAATATTGACCTGGCGGCGAGCTCAGACGAAAAAAAGTTTGAAGTGGACGCTTACGATATGGAAACGCACTTTGAAGCTATCCGCGACACGATCAGCGATGCGTTGATGGTTATTGAGCTGGCTGAAGCAAAGAACCTGCAATCAGTGGCACAAGCTGGACAAAATTGAAGTTCATGCCCCGCCACCCCCCTTTTTGCCGTGGCTATGCAAAGGGGGGCGGGGAAAAATCGGATCCGCCGCCAATATATACATACAGTCGCGTTCAAATCTGTTATTTTTTTGGTGAAGGATCTTGGTGAGGACCAATTGGCCCGAACTTCGGAAGCGCCAGTGGTTGGAAAAAAGTTCTGGCCCCCATCATTGCTCGATTCAAGCCCCGTGAAGAGATGGGTCTTTTTCTGCTAACGAGGATTGCTTCTAAGAATAGTCGAAGTCTAAATATATCCTCTGTGTTTCCAAAGCAAACCGCTCCAGATCAGTTAGATCACTTTCTTTGGCGTCGTCCGGATATGGCGCCCCTTGCTTTTTCCATGTTTCGGCAACTG
>CAKZVL010000134.1 GCA_937922155.1 uncultured Paracoccaceae bacterium
TAATAGATGAACTTGGGGCGGAAATAGGTGTACTTCTTCGCCTGCGTCAGGAAGCCAAGGTTCACAGCAATCCCCGCCTCACGCAAGGCATCGTTGATGAAACCCGCGTGGCGCGCCTCATCCCGAGCCATCAGTTGGAACAGCGTCGTGATATCCTCATTGGATCCACGACGCTTCATTTCCTTATACAACACGCATCCAGAAAATTCAGCGGTGCAAGAACTGATCAGGAAATCAATGAACTCTGCCTTCAACTTGGGTTCCATACCGTCCCAATCGACAGTGCCCCAATCGGCGTTCTTCTTGAAATGACCTTTATTAGGGTCTGCTTTCATCGCGGCAATCAGCTTGTCCCAATCAGCGCGCACAGGCGTGACGTCGATCGCGTCCATCTCATCAAAATCAGTGGTGTAAAACCTCGGTGTCAGCAATGTGTTTTGCATCGCAACAGCGGTCGCATCTTCGTTTGTCAGCGGCGGCAGCGCTTCTTGTGCGGCAATCGCTTCTTCGGCTGTGGTGGCTTCGGAAGAATGGATATTCATGACATCACCTCTTCGCTGAATGAAAACTCACATAGTTCCATGAATTCAAAATCGCCTGTCGCACGGGTCCAAAGTTGTTCCAACTTGCTGGCGCGCAGGATGGTTGCCGTGCGCTTTTCCTCTACACACTCGCCAAAGGCCGCCATGATTTCCGGCCCTTGAACCCGAACCGTGTCGCCGGGATGAACGATGGTGCCATCGTCAAAACGGACATGCGCCGATAGCTCCTCAAACCGGTGACTGATCGTCACGGTGCAGGGGGCGGTTTCTTTCTCTCTTGTAAATAGTCCCATGTGGTTCCCTTTCACATCTGCAAGTGATGGCTAATCACCCGCTTTCTCAGTTCACGAATTGCGCAAATGCAGCAACGTTATCGGCGCCGTAGCCGATCAGCTCAATCGACATATCCGTCGACCCATCCAAAATCGCGATATTGCCATTGTCCCGGCGCACAATTTCGATCTGCGCGTCAAGTGGCACAGCATGCAACTGGCGTTCGCGATCAATCGCGCGACCGATCACACCGATAAAGCCCGCTTTTTCATCCGAAGAAGACGCCAAAAGCGTTCCCGATGCATCGCGCACTTCGTAAACACCGCTGCGATTACCCGTCAGCGTAACCGCAAGGCTTTGCTCCACAGGCGCGACGATCAAAACGCCTGCATCTGGTTGATTGGTCCACTGCGCATAAGCGACAATAGACACCGATCCGATCATCAAGGCGAACATCGCTTTGACAAGCAATCCAGGGACCATTTCAGCGTCCCGGAATTTCATTTGTTGTTCAAGTTGAGACATTGACGTTACTCCGCTGCGACAGCATCACCGCTGCCCGATGGTTGACGTGACACTTGTGGTTCTGAGATGCGCGTTTCCGCAGCTTCAGCGAAAATTCCAGCGACCTTTTGGGCGTCAGGAATGCACCGCAACGCAGGCTGGCATCTTGCAATCTTCCAAGGACGCACATGCGGCCATGTCATCATGAACGACAGCCGGGTATCGCCCAGCAGTTCCATGGCAAGCGTACCTGTGCCATCAGGCTTTGTGTCAAGATGCGCGTTCTTGATGCAAACATACGGCAGGTTAAGGGTCATCGTCAGGGCCGCGCCAATCCGCATAGCGACCCGTTTATTGGTCAGCGTGTAAACCGTTGATCGCGCCTGAACATAGGCCAGCAAATACAAAACACCTGCCGCGAAGATGGCCAATACAGTCAACGGCACCGCATGCAGCAACGCTTGCCCGATCGGAAAATCGGCCGCGCTTGCCCCGATACGCCAGACAATAAGAAAAGCGAAATACGCCACGACCCAACGCAGGCCCCAAGCTTCGCGTGCAAGGCGGCCAGCATGCGGGCTCCCCTGCCACAGGATATGTTCCCCAGCGGGCAGTTCTTCGGGCAAGCCGCGAACCGGTTCAAATTTGAAATCATCGTGGTGCATTATGTGTCCCCGTTTGTTGGAACCGGTCCCGCTGGCGAGGCGGGACCAGCGTTTGATTACAGCACAGACGTCGTGCGCTCAGGCGTGGCATAAAGCGTGCCACCAGCGTAATAGGCTGTGATTTTTTCTTCTTCGAGGAGCGTAACCTGACCCTCCCGTTTGGACTTTGGAACGCCATCCCAGTTATGGGCATGCAGCGAACGCACCCTGACGCGATCTTCCATGATGCGCGCCATCGTCAGCGGGATCAGACGAGTCTTGCCACTGCCTTCTGGGTTCAGATCTACGGTCAGGTAACGCACCATTTGTTCTGGCACATCAATCCACATATCCGTGACACGGCCAACGATCTCTCCGTCACCGCCAACAACAACCAGCCCGCGCGGATCACGTCCCGCACTGATGTTAAAGTCCTCTAGGGTCGACATCGGCTGGATCTTGTTATGACCATGAGCATCAAGCTCGGGCACATCGCGACGCGGTGCCCAGGCAGCAGCCCCAACACCATCACGCATCGGATCACCCGTTGGCACAAAGGGTGCGCCCCCCGCGGTGGACGTTTGCGCAATCGCAAGGTTGCTGCGATCTTCGTTCTGTCCGCTTGGCACAGAAATTTCCCCACGCCCATCGCGCAGATGAAACGTCTTGTCGGCAGGTGGTGAAAAAATGCCCGGCCCACTTGACGGTTCACCGTCTTCGTCAACCAAGGGATAGCCCTCGCGCATGTTTTCGCGCTGCAGATAGTAAACAAGCAGAGCAAAGAAAATCCAGAAACCCCAGATCGCAGCGCTTGCCAGATCAAAGTCTCCAAAGAATGTAGTACCAACCATAGTAATTCCTTTCGGTGGTCAGGTCGGAAAGTCTGCCAGCTGCAGCTTGGCAGAGGATTCCGATGTCATGGCCCGAACCCGTACCAGGGGCCCAAGGACAATCAGGGTGATGAAAAGAAGGCCAATTTCGGTATGGTAAACGACCGAATAGCCGGTGGTTGGCGTGGCGAGCGCCTCTCCCAACATGCCGTTCCCGGCGGCATGGTTCACAAGGTCACGCATGGTGCCCCCGATAAAGATGGACAGCCCAGCGCCGGTGGCTTGTGCAGCCCCCCATGCGCCTAGGGCTAATCCACGTCCTGCGGTGCCAATCGTTGGCAACGTCATCGCGGCGGTCAGGGTGGCAACGCCAAACAACCCACCGCCAAAACCGATCAATGTCGCACCGATGTAAAACAGCGTCGGGCTGTCCATCGGGGCGGAAAAGATCACGAAACAAAATGCGGCAAGCCCGACAAGGATGCCACGGGCGCACATCCGGAACGGGTCCATCCCCTTAGACAGCCAACGCGCCGCAAGGCCAAAGGCAACCAATGCGCCCCCCGCCCAGGCCGCCGTCATAAGCGTCGTTGCAGAAACCGACAACCCAAGGATTTCACCACCATAAGGTTCCAGCAAAACGTCCTGCATGTTGAATGCCATAGTGCCAAGGAACACGACAGCCAGCAGTCGGCCCGCATCCCCGCCCTTGACCAGATCATCCCATGCATCGCGAAAAAACGGGCGCGGCGCGGCGCGCTCTGCCTTCGTCATCGGTGCGACCTTTTCCTGTTTCCAAAGGGCAATCAGGTTCAAGATCAGCGTCACAACGGCTGTGCCTTGAATAACCTGCACAAGACGCAACGCAGAATAATCCCGCAACAGCGTGCCAATGATCACCGCTGATATCGCCATACCCACAAGGAACATAACATACAAAAGGGCGACGACCTTGGGCCGCGTTTCGTCCGTCGCACGATCCGCCGCAAGGGCTAGGCCCGCCGTTTGCGTCATATGCATACCAACGCCCGTCAGCAAAAACGCCAATCCGGCACCGACATACCCGGCCCAATCAACATCCAGCGCCCGGTCGCCCGATAAGACAAGCAATGCCATCGGCATGATCGCCAACCCGCCAAACTGCCACATCGTGCCAAACCAAAGGTAGGGAATACGCTTCCACCCAATCGCGCTGCGATAGGTATCCGACTTAAATCCAACCAATGCGCGAAACGGGGCCACCAAAACAGGGATCGCAATCATCGCCGCGACCAACATCGCCGCGATATTCAGTTCAACGATCATGATCCGGTTCAACGTACCCAGCAACATGACAGAGGCCATGCCAACACTGATCTGGAATAAGGACAGGCGCAAAAGCTGGCCAAGCGGCAGCTCATCGCTGGCCGCATCAGAAAACGGCAAGAGCGACGTTGAAAGCTGCTTGAGGGCAGAGGCTTTGAAAATCATGACTGTCCCTCAAACGTGAATAGGTTAGAGATATAGAAACCCGATTTAACCCGCTCAACGTCCGTCAAACGTCCAAGTGTTCCCGCCGTGCGCAACGCGGCCGCGATGTCATCTGCCGCATGGGGGATCATTGTGGGGCTACGATCTTTGCGCGGGAACAATTTGCCAATCCGCCACATTGCCATCAGCGCCGGCGTGCGCGGAGCGAGGGAAAAGATGAACTTCCCATCCAAGCGCCCGCTCGCTTTACCAAGGATCGCCGCCACATCTGGTGCAGAATAATAGATCAAACTGTCCATCGCGACGATGGCATCGAACCGACCCTTTGCCGCATCCAACATATCACCGCTGCCCCATGTAATCTGGCGGGCATATTCCGCAGGCATCCGCTTTTGCGCAATGTCGATCAGCGACGGTGAAATGTCGATCGCGACAACCTCGTCAGCACCGCGCTTGGCCAGTTCCACCGCCATGGCACCAGTTCCACATCCTGCGTCCAGAATACGCATCCCACGCAAATCAACAGGCAGCTGCGCCAACATCAAGTCCCGCATGCGATCACGCCCTGCTCGCACCGTGGCCCGCACCCCTGACACCGGCGCATCAGACGTCAGCGCCTCCCACGTCTTGGTGGCAGTACTGTCGAAATAGGTTTCGACACGGTCACGGGTGGCGGCGTATTGGGTCACTCAATCAGCCCTTTTCCAGCGGTCTTGGTGCACGCGCAGTGCACAGGGTGTGTACGGGATGTGACATCAATCAAACCCAAGCAGTTCAAAGATTTCGCGATCCGGCAATGGCGCCGGCGCCAATGGCTCCGTGCCATTCCAAAGCGTCTCCGCAAGACGAATGTATTCCTTGCGTACTTCAACGATTTCCTGATCATCCGGCATTTCAAACAGCGTCTTTTTCTTCAACCGTGAACGACGGATCGCATCCAGATCCGGCATATGCGCAATGCGGTTGAAACCGACAGTCTTACAGTACCGATCCACCTCATCGGTTTCACGGCTCCGGTTAGCGACACAGCCTGCAAGGCGCACCTTGTAGTTCGCAGATTTGGCCTGCACAGCCGCAATAATCCGGTTCATCGCATAGATGCTGTCAAAGTCGTTCGCGGTGACAATCAATGCGCGATCCGCATGCTGCAAAGGGGCTGCAAAGCCACCGCAAACAACGTCGCCAAGAACGTCAAAAATGACCACATCGGTATCTTCCAGCATGTGATGTTGTTTCAGCAATTTCACAGTTTGGCCTACGACATAACCACCGCATCCCGTGCCCGCCGGCGGGCCGCCAGCCTCCACGCATTTAACGCCGTTAAACCCCTCAAAAACAAAATCCTCAGGGCGCAATTCCTCGGAATGGAAATCAACGTCCTTGAGGATATCAATAACCGTCGGCACTAGCGTTCCGGTCAGGGTAAACGTGCTGTCATGCTTGGGGTCACACCCAATTTGCAACACCCGCTTGCCCAGCATTGAAAACGCCGCTGACAGGTTCGACGACGTCGTCGATTTGCCAATCCCACCTTTGCCATAAACGCTAAAGACTTTCGCGCCTTCGATCTTGTCACTGTCATCCTGATGCACCTGGACAGAGCCTTCGCCGTCCCCGCCGTTCAGAATTGGTACGTTGTCCTTGGGGCTCATATCTCGCTCCTATGGCTATCATCTTGCCTAAAATACTCTGGGGGTGAGGTGCACAGCACCGAGGGGGCAACGCCCCCTTCCACCCGCTCGCTGCACGCGCAAGCCAATGTCATTGGCACCATCATCCTGCCGCCACTCCTTCCATGCGATCTTCCAGTGCATCCGCTGCATCCTGCAGCGCCGCCAATGTCTCCGCATCCGGGGTCCAATACGCCCGGTCCGAGGCTTCCAACAATCGGTTGGCCATCCGCATGGATGCGGTTGGGTTCAGCTCTGCCAGTCGTTCGCGCATTTCTTGGTCGAGAACGAATGTTTCCGACAGCTTCTTATAAACCCAAGGTTCGACCTCACCGGTCGTTGCCGACCAACCCATCGTGTTGGTGATATGGGCTTCAATCTGGCGCACGCCCTCATGGCCGTGCTGCAACAAGCTTTCATAAAACTTGGGGTTCAGACTACGACTGCGGGTTTCAAGCGCCACTTGATCCTGAAGGGTGCGCACCTTGGCACCACCTCGCGTTTGATCTCCAATATAGACCGGTGTCGCCTCGCCACCGCGGGCGCGTTTAACGGCGCGGGCGATCCCGCCCAGCGTGTCGAAATAATGATCAACCGTCGTCACACCCAGCTCAACCGATTCAAGGTTTTGATAGGCCAATTCCACATCCTTCAGCGCCTTTTGCAGCAGCGCGGGATTCTGTGTCGCCTTTCCATTCACGCCATAAGCGAAAGATTTGCGCGCCTCATAAGCATCGGCCAATTCATCCTCATCGCCAAAGGCAGAACTGTCGATCAACTGGTTCACGTTGGACCCATAGGCCCCTTCAGCATTGGAAAAGACGCGCATCGCCGCTTCTTCCAAGTTACAGCCCATTTCACTGGCATAGGCCAGCGCATGCGCACGCACAAAATTCTGATCGAGCGGTTCGTCGGCTTGCGCACATTTGAGGGCCGCCTCAGCCAGCATGCGCGTCTGCAATGGTAACAGATCGCGGAAAATACCCGACAACGTCATCACAACGTCAATGCGCGGACGCGACAATTCTTCCAGCGGGATTAGGTCCGCACCAGACAACCGACCATAGCTGTCAAATCGCGGCTTGGCCCCCATCAACGACAGGGCCTGCCCAATCGGGCCGCCATCGGATTTGATATTGTCAGACCCCCAAAGCACCAGCGCAACGGTCCGCGGCAGCGTGGGGTGTGTTCGCAACAGCAACTCCGCCTGTTTGGCCCCTTCGGACAATGCAAAGGCCGTCGGCATACGGAACGGATCAAAGGCATGAACGTTACGACCGGTTGGCAAAATCTCAGCGTTGCGAATGATGTCACCACCGGGAACCGGCGCGATAAACTCTGCAGACAACGCGCGCATAATGGCAGGCAACTCGTGATCTTCACCCAACAAATGCGCCTTGGACGTATCAGCCATCAACTCAGTCATATCGGCCTGTGCGGCCGCGCTCATCGGCCGTCCAACAACATGCAGACCATCGGTGATCAGTGACCCTTCCGTCTCCAGCAAAGTCAGCCAAAGCTTTTCTAGATCGTTTGCCTTCATATCCAGTGCAGTTGCCTGATCGCGGATCAAACATTCAAGATCGCGTCGCGCTTCTTCGCTATCGGCAACACTGCGCCAGCGGGTCAAACTATCTTTCAGTTCTGCCAGACCCTTGTACAGCCCTGCTTGCGTCAACGGCGGCGTCAGATGGGTGATCGTCACAGCATTGCTGCGACGTTTGGCAAGCGATGCCTCTGACGGGTTATTGGCTGCATAAAGATAGATATTGGGCACTTCGCCAATCAAACGATCTGGCCAATCCTTCGCGCCCAGCCCAACCTGCTTGCCCGGCATAAACTCCAACGCACCATGCATCCCAAAATGCAGATATGCATCAGCCCCAAAGGCATTGCGCATCCACTGATAAAAACTGACAAACGCATGGGTCGGCGCAAATCCCTTTTCAAACAAAAGGCGCATCGGGTCGCCCTCATATCCGAATGCGGGTTGCACACCGACAAAGACATTGCCCAATCGCGCACCCAGAACAAACACACCGCGTCCGTCCGATTGAACACGACCCGGTGCGGGTCCCCATGCCGCCTCAACCTCATCTAGGTTTGGCGTTGTGCGCACAATCATTTCTGCATCCACATGGGCTGCAACATTGGCTTGCTGTCCATACTCAGCCGCGTTCCCTTGCAGGATCATGGCCCGTAACGCATCAACATCGGAGGGGACTTCAACATCGTACCCTTCAGACTTCATCGCCGTCAGCGTGTTAAACAGACTTTCAAAAACACTCAGGTAGGCCGCGGTTCCAACGGCACCGGCATTCGGTGGAAAACCGAACAGAACGATACCAATCTTCTTTTGCGCATTTTCTTTGCGACGCAGGATGGCCAATCGCCGTGTCTTCTCAACAAGGCTTTCAATACGCTCAGGGCATGGCGCCATCGCCTTTCGACCATCGCTGGCACATTTAAAGGCACATCCGTCACACCCATTCGCCCCGTGGCGACCGGCAAATACCGTTGGGTTTGTCGCGCCATCAAGCTCTGGCAAAGCGATCAACATCGTCGCCTCGATCGGACCCAACCCCTGATCACTATCCGCCCATTGACCAAGCGTTTGAAACTCTAACGGCTGCGCGGCCACATAAGGCACGTTCAGTTTTTCAAGCAGAGCAACTGCGGCATCGCTGTCGTTATAGGCCGGACCACCGACAAGCGAAAATCCAGTCAGGCTGACCATCGCATCAACGCGACTTTCAAAATATTCTTTGATTGCGGGCGTGCCATCCAACCCACCCGCATAGGCGGGAATAACCCGCAAGCCCTTGGCCTCGAACGCGGCGATCACCGCGTCGTAATGTGCCGTGTCAGAGGCAAGGATGTAAGAACGCAACATCAGTATGCCAATGGTCGCAACCGGCGCAGGCGGCTTTGGCAAATCATCAATATCGGTGCTGATGTGATGGCCCGGCAGGTCGGGGTGGTAGACACCGACCTCTGGATATTCAATCGGCGGTGCGGCGTGGACAGCCTCCCAATTCTGCCCAACCGAATAGCGCGACACTAGCATGCGGATCATCTGTTCGATGTTGTCATCCGATCCGCCCAGCCAATATTGCATCGACAAAAACCAGTTGCGCAAATCTTGGCTCTTGCCGGGAATAAGGCGCAGAATTTTGGGCAAACGACGCAGCGTTTTCATCTGCTGCGCGCCGGACTTCCCTTCTTTGCCGGCCTTGGGCCGCAACTTTTTCATCAGCGCCATGGCGCCGCTTGCGGGCTTGGACATATCCAGCTCACCCATCTTGGTAAGCTTGATAATATCACTGTCGGCAATCACATTGATCATCGCATCACAGGCGTCCCGACGCGCCCTTAGATCGGGCAAGATCGCGGCGGTATGTTCCTCAAGGAACAACAGGTTCGTGACGATGATGTCAGCATTTGCGATAGATTGCTTGGCATCCGCCAAAGCAGCAGGGTTTTCACCCCACTCGGCCGCTGCATGAATTGTGATTTCCAACTCTGGAAAATCGGCAACCAGCTTGTCGCGCACCCGCAATGCAGGACCAGCCGTGTGATTGTCCAGCGTGACAATCACAAACCGATAGACAGAGGGTTCAGAACTATCGCGCATAATGGGCCTTTGCTTCGTAAAGCGTGTCCAAACTGATCTCGCCCAGTCCTTTTTCTTGGGCATAGGTTTCGGTGTTGCGCTTGGCCTTGCCACGGACAAAGAACGGAATTTTTTTCAGCTCTTTCTCTGCGTCCATCAACCAAATGACGTTGCCATCTTGGGGCAGTTCCGGCTTTATCTGATCCTCTAAACTCCCTCCGGAGACATCTTCGGTCGGCAAGGGGCTGTGACCGCCATGATGGCTAGGTCCAGCCGCATCATGAAACTCAAAATCGTCGCGGAACATAGTTAAGAGATGTTCTTCCAACCCCATAACCAGCGGATGCACCAACGTATCAAAGATGACGTTCGCGCCCTCAAATCCCACTTGGGGTGAGAACCGCGCAGGATAATCCTGAACATGAACCGGGGCGGAAATCACAGCACATGGAATGCCTAGGCGCTTGCCGATGTGACGCTCCATCTGCGTGCCAAGGATCATCTCGGGCGCAAGCGCTTCGATGGTCTCCTCGACCTCTAGATAGTCGTCGCTGATCAGCGCTTCGACACCGTATTCCTTGGCCAAGGCGCGCACAGGGCGGGCCATCTCGCGGTTGTAACACCCGATGCCCACCACCTCAAAACCCATTTCATCGCGTGCGATCCGGGCGTGTGCGGCGACATGGGTGCCATCGCCAAAGATGAACACACGCTTGCCGGTCAGATAAGTACTATCAACGGATTTCGACCACCACGGCAAGCGCAGCCGACTTTCATCAAGGGCGCAAGGTAGACCTGTGATCGCCGCAACTTCGGCGATGAAATCACGGGTTGCGCCGACGCCGATTGGAACAACTTTTGTAAATGGCTGATCATGGTTCTTTTCCAACCAACGCGCCGCCGCTTCGCCTGTTTCAGGGTACAGCAAAACATTAAAATGCGCGGCCGGCATGCGGGCGACGTCATCCGGTGTCGCGTTCAGGGGCGCGACCACGTTCACCGCAACGCCCATTTCCGCCAATAGAGTTTTCATCTCAACAACGTCATCGCGATTGCGAAAACCGAGCGCCGTTGGCCCAAGGATGTTGCAACTGATCTGCGCTGTCCTGTCTTGCGGTTGGGCAAGATGGCGCACGATTTGATAGAATGTTTCATCCGCACCGAAATTCTCTTTGCGCGAATAGCTCGGCAATTCCAATGGAATGACAGGGATGGTCAGACCCATGGTTTCTGCCAGACCGGCAGGGTCATCTTGGATCAGCTCTGCGGTGCAGGAGGAACCGACGATTATGGCTTTCGGCTCAAACCGTTCAACCGCATCCATGCAGGACGCTTTGAACAGACCTGCGGTGTCAGACCCCAGATCACGGGCTTGGAACGTGGTGTAGGTGACGGGCGGGCGATGATCGCGGCGTTCGATCATTGTAAATAACAGATCGGCGTAAGTATCACCCTGCGGGGCGTGCAGAACAAAGTGCAAATCCTTCATCGCGGTTGCAACGCGCATGGCCCCCACGTGTGGTGGTCCTTCATATGTCCAAACGGTGAGCTTCATCGCGTCCCCCCGGGGCGCTGCCCCGGACCCCGGAGTATTTTTTGCAAGATGATCAATCGTGTCATTCTGCTGCCTCCAGCCGGAGGGCCGCCTTGCGCCGAATGGGGCGCGCGAACAGTGAGGCCAGATCGCCCGCCTGTTCGTAAAAATGGATCGGCGTAAAGACGAGTTCAATTGCCCATTTGGTTGTCAGGCCTTCGGCCTCCAGCGGGTTGGCAAGACCAAGACCGCAGACGGTCAGGTCAGCGCGCGCAGCGCGGGCGCGATCCAGTTGCAGGTCGACATCCTGCCCTTCGGAAATTTGAGGACCCGCGGCGAGGAGATCAAGATCGGGGCCATGCACCGCGTCATGAATATAGGGGCTGCCCACTTCGAGCGCGGTCATCCCGCATTCACGGGTCAGGAACCGCGCCAGTGGAATTTCAAGCTGGCTGTCAGGGAAAAAGAAGATTGATTTGCCTTGCAACGCTTCTGACGCCTGCGCGATGGCCTTGCGCGCACGGGCGCGAGGGGCGGCAGTGACGGTATCGAATGTTTCTTTGGACACACCAAATTCTTGGGCAATGGCGGCAAGCCATGCGGTTGTGCCTTCTTCGCCCAACGGGAAAGGGGCGGCGATGTGACGCGCGCCACGGCGCACCAGTTCGGCGTGCGTGTCGCCAAGGAATGGCTGGGTCAGGGCAAAGACGGTGTTTGGCCCGATCGCTGTCGTGTCATCAATGCGCCGGGCAGGCAAAAGGCGGATGTTGTCCACGCCCATCGCCGACAGCAAGGACACCATCTGATCCTCGACCACGTCGGGCAATGCGCCCACCAGCATCAGTTCGCGCGCCTGCGTGTCCTTGAGCACAGGCACCATCGAGGCGAGGCAAGCATCTTCGCCTTGGGTAAAAGTCGTTTCAATGCCAGAGCCGGAATAATTCAGCACCCGCACGTGGGGTGCATGGATTTGCGTCAACCGTTCCGCCGCGCGGGCCAGATCAATCTTGATCACTTCCGATGGGCAAGAACCAACGAGGAACAACTGGCGGATGTCAGGACGACGCGCCAACAGGCGGGCCACTTCACGATCCAGCTCTTTATGGGCATCTGCCATGCCAGCCAGGTCAGTCTCTTCGAGAATCGCTGTGCCGAATCGTGGTTCGGCGAAAATCATCACACCAGCAGCCGATTGCAGCAGATGCGCGCACGTGCGGCTGCCCACCACAAGAAAGAACGCGTCCTGCATTTTTCGGTGCAACCAGATGATGCCGGTCAAGCCACAAAACACTTCGCGTTGGCCGCGTTCCTTAAGGACGGGCGCGTTGCGGCAACCGCCGCCTTGAGGGGGGCTCAGATCATTCATGATCGCGCCTCGGATTGAAGCCGGGCCGCGCGGAGTTTCCATACAAACTGGGCCGCGTTCACAACGTAAATTGCATAGGCAAGCAACGCGATGATCAAAAGCGTTTCTGGCGCCAACATGTCGGTGAAAAGCGCGAAAATATACAACGTATGCAATGCGATAACGCCAAAGCTAACCACGTCTTCCCAAAAGAATGCATCGGCGAAAAGGTACTGGCCAAACACCACCTTTTCCCAAATCGCACCCGTCACCATGATGAGGTACAACACACCCGTTTTTACGACGATCGACGCCGTGGCGAGCGCGTACCCCTCACCGGTCGCGAAGTAGCGAATGACCAATGCCAAAGAGACCAGAAAAACAAGAAACTGAAACGGGGCCAAAACCCCCTGAACTGTCGTCCAAATCGTTGCGTCACGACGGGCCTTTTGAGCCGTCGTATAGAGCGGGTTCCAACACGAGTCGCGTTCGGCCCTGGATCGAGAAGCCTGTTCGCTGATTGTAGACATGTAAGTTTTCCCTGACATACGATCCGTAAACCTTGGTGTCGAAATTGTGTTCTGTCAACATAGATTTACACTATTTCAGCCACAATTCCCAATCGCTGAGCGAAGGTAATTCCACCAATAAACGATATTTTACAGTAACTTATATCAATTCCACCTCGATTCATGCGGCAATGTGTCAATATATTTTGACAATGATGGGTGAGAAGCCGACAATGGGGGTGTATTCGCAGGCCGATGCATTTAGATCAAAGGCCTGAGAGAAGGATCAATGGATGTCAGACTATCGCAGTCCGGACAACAAAAGGGCTTCCTGCGCCACAGCGCAGGATGCACGTTTTGACGGGCTGCCGATGCCAACATTGGACCCTTGTGTCGACCATGATCTTTTGCACGAATTGTACCTCGCCGCGAAAAGCGGTGAACGTTCAGCATGCCATGACGTTATTAAGGCTGCGTTGAGCATTGGACAAAATCCCGAAGACATCGCAGACCACTACATTCCCGCGGCAGCCCGGATGATGGGGGTTGCCTGGTGCGAAGATACGACATCCTTTGCGCAAGTGACGATCGGTGCATCACGTCTTCAGGCGGCATTGCGTAGTTTGGGCCCAGATTGGGTCAGTAACGAAAACGCAGACCCTGACGCGCCCACTGTTTTGCTGCTGGTGGCGAGGGACGTGGCCCACACACTGGGTGCAACGGTTTTGTCGACGCAACTTCGTCGACGTGGCATATCTGTTCGGATTGTCCTGGGTGTTGATCCAGCTGATGTTGGCGAAATGGTGCAAGGGCGGCGATACGATGCGGTATTCCTATCTGCATCCTGTGGCGAAGGATTTGAAAAACTTCGCTTGATTGTCGACGCTGTGCGATTAAATTGCGATCAAAATACCAAGGTCGTTGTTGGCGGGACCATCGTCGCGGATCTTCCGGGTGTTCGGCCCCTTACCGGGGCAGATTTTGTAACAGACGATGTCGATGAGGCGATCAATCTATGCGGGCTAGGGATCAAGCTGCAAAAACCTCAGTTGGTGACGAGTTAGATGGGCCGCATTCGCCCCCATCATCGCGCCCCATCATGACGTCGCGCGGGACCAAATATTGGAATAGCGGGACGATTCCGCTGATCGGACCAGATATTTTGGGTGAGATCATTTCCGAGGTTGCCGACATTGCAGTTGTCTTGGCCGAAGATGGTGTTGTCTTATCTGTGTTGAGCAATTCTGCTTATGAGCCGGCTGCAAAATTGGCAGCAGTCGAGGGCAAGAATTTTAGCGACATCCTTACGATCGAAAGCGTTCCAAAATTTCAAAACCGTCTTGCTGAGTTTTTGACGGGGGATACCGTGCGCGCGGTGGAACTGAACCATGCAGATTCCAGCCAGCGCTGGGAATACCCTGTGCGCTATAGTTTCCATAAAATTGGACCAGATGGCGCGATCCTGCTTTTGGGCACCGACCTGCGCCCCGTGGCCGAGATGCAGCAACAATTGGTCAAGGCGCAGCTTGCCCTTGAACGAGATTTCGAAGCGCAGCGTGAATACGACACTCGCTTTCGGGTGTTGATGCATAGCACAACAGAACCGCACTTGTTCATCTCTACCGCGAACGGCCAGATCACTGAGGCAAACCCAGCCGCCGCAAAAATGCTGGATACGCCCCAAGAAGAACTGGTCGGAAAAAAGTTAAGCGATCTCGTTGTGGTTTCTGGTGCGAATGATCCTGTCGAAGCTTTGTGCGCGCGCGCATTGGATGGCACCAACCTTGTTGCCGCCCAGCTAAAGCAATCAGAACGCGCGGCCAACATCGACCCGACATTGTTCCGCGCTTCTGGTGAGCGCGTTTTGTTGTGCAGAATTGACGTTGGCACCAACGTTGCAGAAAAGAACGATGATGTTACGCGACACCTGCGTGACCTTCACGACCTTGGGCCTGATGGCATTGTCTTTGTTCAGGCAGATGGCACTGTCGTATCCAGCAATGATGGATTCTTAGACCTAATTGGGCTGGCACATGGCATCGACGTTCGCGGGCGCAACATTGCCGACTTTATGATGCGCGGCACCGTTGATCTCAAAGTCATGACAGAGAATGCGGAACGCTTTGGTCGGATGCGGCTGTACGCGACGCAAATCGCGAGCGATTATGGCAGTCCACGTGGCGTTGAAATCGCAGTGACCCGGTTGTCGGCTGGAACATCAGATATTTTCGCCCTGACCATCCGCGATTCAAGCGCGTCCAGTTCAGATCGCGCCGCGTCAGGTCAGGCAACTGACAACGTGGAATCTGTCATTGAACTTGTTGGCAATGCGTCCCTCAAGGAAATTGTCGCTGAATCGACCAATGTCATTGAACGCATGTGCATCGAAACGGCGCTTGAACTGACGATGAACAATCGGGTCGCTGCTGCCGAAATGCTGGGCTTGTCTCGTCAATCCCTCTACGTGAAACTGCGCAAGCTCGATCTGGTGTCGCGCGAAGATTGATGTCTTCGCCCGGGCCCTAATGAAATCCTAAACTAGCGTCCGTCGCTGCAAGGTCCATTTAACCGCTCCAAATCAGGTCTGTTGTCAATCTTTGACAACATGGGATTTGACATGAGCGACAGTTACAAAAGCCACCTAACGGGTCTGCGTGACCCCATCGTTCGCGGGCAAAGTGTAACCCCCAACGACAATACCGACCTCAGTAAGACAACGCGCGCGCTTTATGTCGGCGTGGCCGGCAATGTTCGTGTGACAATGCAATCTGGCGACATCGTCAGCTTTGCCTTCGGCGCCGGCTGGCATCCGATCCGCGTGCAGCGGATTTGGGCAACCGGAACGGATGCTTCTGCAATCGTGGCGTGTTCCTAATGATCGGCCCGCAAAACAGTGTCTATTTAGGGCCAATGCTCGGCATGGGCCCGCCATCGGCCCCTGCTGTAATCCAGCTGACATTCACAACCATAACCCAAAATCTTGAGAGGCCGCAATGACCACACAAGAAGAGCTTAACGCAGCCGCCGCTGATGCCCTTGCCCTGACATCCTTTATGACGGCCGATGCAGGCACGCCAACACTCAACTCTGCCGGTGTCGATATTGGCACCCTTGCTGACGTGAAACAGAACGTCGGAGGAACCGCATCTAACCAACCTTACGTCATCGCGATCACGGGCCAGTCCAATGCCGCGGGCGCAAATTCAGACGGACCCAATCCAGCCTCTCCCCTCGTTCAGGTCTGGGATGGCGTGATCGGCGACTGGGGCAGTTCAGATCGCACTCAGACCCCGTTCAGCCGCAACAATCCCCACGGCAACCAAGGTAATAACAACTATGCTTTGGGGCGCGCGCATCGCGTGGCCCAAGACACCGGGCGTCCTGTGTTCATCATTTACGACGCACAGGGCGGGCAACCGATCAGTGAATGGGTCGGTTCGGGGACGTCGTCCCCCCGCTACGCTGCTTTAACCACAAAAATCACGGATGCCTTTGCCTCCCCGTTACTAACCGCGGCAAACGTTCAAACTGTGGATGAGATTATTTTCGCACAGGGCGAAGCGAATTTTGAGGATAGTTTTGAAACCTATCTCGATCAGCTAAAGACTTTCAGAACGCAACTACGCGCCGAAAGCTGGTGCGCGGACGCAACGCCCATTTACATGATGTCACCCTCAGATCTGCACGATCGTTATCAATGGCGGGATGCCATGATGTATCTCTGCTCTCAGGTGGATACGCGCTGCATCTTTGTCAGCACCAATGGATTGCGCACGGAATACAGCCTCACCGGGTCAGGCGATTACACGCACTTTAAGGGTGAAAGCGTTTGGGAAGCGGGGTTCACACGCATCGCTGATGCAACTGGCGGCGAAAGCCCACCAACATTTTTCTATGGACGCGCCACCGGTCCGGCGGATGCGACCGATGAAACGGCCATGGCCACATTCCGAACATTGGTCTCACGGGATAGCTGGACAACAGAGGTTCCGCCAAATGGCCCGGCGGCAACCGGATCAATCAGTTGGGGTCAAAGCTGTAAGGCCGATGGAAATTACACCTATGCGCTTGGCTACGAATGCGAAACGGACAATGTATCCAACTACGGTCTGCTGGCTGGTCGGGACCTTACATCAGACTCTAACGCTAACTATTTCGGCGGCTTTGGGTATCAGAACATGATCTCTGCCCGGTATACATTTGTTTCCGGCCGGGGCCATACAGCCGCGGACGAAGGGGGCAGCATCCTCGGAATGTTCAGCGAGTATACGTCCGCTGAAAGCGACAAGGTTCTCCTTCAAATCGGTAACGGCAATTCATCATCCACCCGATCAAATGCAATGACGGTACGCAAATCCGGCGTCGTGGAAATGAAAGGGTTGCCCAGCCACGCTGATCAAAGCTCCGCCATCTCGGCAGGGCTATCGTCGGGCAGCCTATACGCCACATCAGACGGCACCCTCAAGGTCGTGATCTAGCGACGGCCATCAAACCTGTTGGACCAAAGCAGTTGAACAAAAACAAAGGCCGAGACTGACAAAAGCAGAACCAATAAAAGGATGGGCAGCGTTTGCGGCCCGACAGGTGTGGATTGTGCCGTTGGTGGCACAATCTGCATTAACAGAGACTGGTTTTGCGCCGCCGCCCGTGTCGCAACCGTCAAACTGGTAAGCGCGTTTTCCAAGACGTCTTGCGCCATCCGAACCTCTAGCTGCGCACGGTCATAATCCATCAGAATCGTGTTCAGTGACGGTTGGCTGGGAAGGGACCGTGTTAGGCTTTCTTGTTCCGTCAACAACGCCGCTTCCTTCAGCGCCTTCATTTCCTGCGTTTGCCGACTTAGGAAACTCTCTCCGCGACCGGCGATTTGCGCTTTGCTGATGTCGTCTTCCAGCGCCATCACCTCCGCTTCCAATCCAGCAATCCTCTCGTAGGTCGCCTCGACCTTCATTCGGGGGTTCGCTTCGCCGCTTTCTAACTGCATCACCAACACCGCATTTTGGGCCTTGGTCAACTCCAGCTTGGCTGTCGCAACAGCGTCTTGGGACAGACGCAACTGATCTTGCGATGCAGCACCATTCAGGCGCCAAAGGTGTTGATCCGTCATCGACACAACCCGTTCCGCAATACGTGTCACGCGGATCGGATCTGGATCCCGGACGGTAATCGTCAATAGCCCGGTTTGCACATCAATGCGGGTGTTCACAAATCGGTCGAACTGCGTGGCCTTGCTCAGGTGCAGCCTTTCTACATCCCGCAGGCGGGCAATCGGATCAATCTCCGACCCGCTCCAACGGGTGATCAGGCCTTGCTCCTCTTCTAGGGCGGCCATCATCGCGGGTGATTGAATATACGCTTGCGCAACAAAGGTCTCGTGCAGATTGTTAGACGTGCGCTGCGTATTGAACAGGCCGGTCGATGCACCCACCCCGGCAGAATCTGTTTTTGACACAGTGATAACGGCCGTCGCCTGATAAAGAGGTGTGGCGACCTGCGTCAGGTAATAGGCGCTTGCGAAAACGGGCAACATAACCAACAAGATGAAATTCAACCACGCGCGATTGCTGCGCCGACTTTGTGCTTTGATCAGACTTGCCGCCTGCAATTGAACCTCTTCCTCCGTTGGCAAAAGGGCGTTCGCAACCTTGATCCGCTTTAGGCGTTCGCGTTCTTCCAACTCTTTACGATCAGCGTCCCGCGCCCGCAGGCGTTCTTGCTTTTGTGTCTCCGCAGCCAGCAACCGCTCTGCACGCCATTTCGTCAAACGGTCGGTGTCTGCTTTCGTCTCTAACTTGGTGATTTTAGGCATAGGCGAGTCCTTCCAACTCTTGCGACAAGGTCAGCGCGTCAAGCCCAGCCTGCAAATCAGGGCAAGGCCGCAATTTCCCATTCAGCAAGACCAAATGGTGATCGCAATATCGCTGTATCTGGGCCGGGTTACGTGACAAGAACACCAACCCCACATCTGACGGCAAACCGTCAAGAAATGCATCGCATTTTGCGCGCAGTTCGGGGTTGCCGACAGTGATGACCTCATCAGCAATCAGAAAATCCCATCGCAACGTGACTGCAGCAGCGTACCCCAATAGGGCACGTTGCGTCGGCGTCAGGTCCCGTGTCATCAGATCCGGCGCAACGTGGATGTCGGCAAAGGTCAAACATTGGGCAAGGTAACGCGCCGGGCCGACTGATTTTAGCCGGGCCAAAACGTTGATGTTCTGTTCAATACTCAGGTGGGGGTGCAGGAACCCAGCAAAACCAATGGGCCAAGAGACATCCCCTGTCAGATGAACATCGCCTTGATCGGGCTGTTGCAACCCTGACAAAATACGCGCCAGCGTCGATTTCCCCGATCCCGGTGTCGCCAAAATGCCAAGGCGGGTCCCAGCAGGAACCTGCAGCGAGATACTGTCTAACATGGGCCGAACGCCAATGCGTCCATGTTTTACGTTACGCAGCTGGATCATAACTTGAACCGCAAGTGTTGCCGACGCAGGACCAAATGTTCAAACGGGATCGACATCAGATAAAACACCGACGCAAATGCCAAAGGCACCCATATGTTCGCAACTGGCGAGGTATAGCTGGCAAAATATCCTTCGCGAATAACCTCTGTCACATGCAACAACGGACTGTACCAAAGAAGGTTTTGCACAAGGATCGGCAGTTCCGTCGCGGTGTAAAAAATCCCAGAAATCCAGAACAAGGGCCGCAGCAGGATCGGAACCAACCGCGCGATGCTGTCGCTGAGTATCCCCAAAACCGCAACACAGCGCCCCAATCCAGATGCAAGACACCAAGCGATGACAAAGCCAAGCGCGACAGCCGGTGCATTATTGGGCAGAGGCGCATCAAAGACCAATGTCGTGGTCCCAAAGATAACCAGTGCAGAGATAGCAAAGTTCAACGCCTCCAGCGCCATGGTCGCCAGAAATATATCGTTGATCGAAACAGGCCGGATATAGCGCATGTAACGATGCGCGGGATAGGCCCGCGTTATGGATGTGATGGCCTGACGAAACGCGACATAAGGCAGAACCCCCGTTGCAACAAAAATCTCTGGCCTGACAAGGATCGGAGGCGTGCGGCCAAGGGCGCGAAACAACACCACAACAAACGCGATCCACGCCACAGGGGTAAGGATCGCCCAAGCCGGGCCAAGCTTTCCCCCGGCGTAACGGGTCAAACGCTCCCTCTGCATCAGCGCCAGAATGCGGTGTGGTGTGGTGGTGATCATGCCGCGGCCTGTTTAGGGTCTAACTTCGAGTTTCCGTTATATTCCGCGTGCCAATCCACAAACGCCCTAATCCCGGTTTTGATGTCTGTCGATGGCCGAAACCCCGTCAGCTCGCTCAGCAAATCCGTGTCGGCCCACGTTCCGGTAACATCCCCCATTTGCATTGGCAGGAACGTCTTTTCCATCTCGTGGCCAAGCGCCTCTTCAACCGCCTCGATGAACGACATCAGCGGAACTTGAACACCGTTGCCGATATTAACAACGCGGTAGGGTGCAACGGGGCTCAACGTATCACCCCTCACGGGCGTTTCCCCAGGTGCGGCATCGACCAGCAATCGGATCGCCTCAACAAGGTCATCAACATAGGTAAAATCACGCGACATGCGGCCATGATTGTAAATCTCAATAGGCCGACCATGCTTGGCCGCTTCGATGAATTTATACAGTGCCAGATCAGGCCGCCCCCATGCCCCGTAAACGGTGAAAAAACGGAACATCGTTGTCGGAATTTTCCACAGATGCGCATAGGAATGCGCCATCGCCTCGTTCGCCTTCTTCGTCGCGGCATAAAGCGTCAGAGGCGTCTCTGTCATTTGGCGTTCACTAAACGGCATCACCCGGTTCGCGCCATAAACGGAAGAGGTGGACGCCATCAGCAAATGATCAACGCCTGCCGCCCGCGCCGCCTCCAGCACATTGAAGGTCCCGATCAAATTGGCGTCGATATAGGCGCGCGGGTTTTCAAGGCTGTAACGCACCCCCGCCTGCGCCGCGAGGTGTACGATGATGTCAGGTTGTGCCGTGCCAATGGCTGCGGTCAGATCGGCTTGCTCCTCCAACATAGCTTCGGTCGCTGTAAAATTGGGGTGCGCGGCCAGCATCGCGTGCCGCTTTTGCTTGAGCGTAACATCATAATAACTCGTCATCCCGTCATAGCCGGCAACCCGCCACCCATGATCCAAAAAGTGACGTGCCAAATGAAACCCGATGAAACCTGCGGTCCCTGTTATGAATGCTGTACGCATGACTGTACCTTTGATGGGTTTGCGAAAAGACGGGCGGTTTGATCCACCACATGATCAATTAGAAAACGCGGACCCGCATGTGCGTGCGCCGCCTGACCCATGTCCCCAAGGGTCTGCGGATCAGAAAGGAGCGTTTCAAGCGCATCAAAAACGTCCCTAATAAGGGGTGTTTCCGCATCCGGCAGGATAAAACCTGTGATGCCATCGACCACAACTTCATCCGTTCCGCCTGCAGGTGTGGCAAGGACAGGCACGCTGGCCAAATGCGCCTCGATCAAGACATTGGGCAGTCCTTCCATCCGGGCAAGGTGCAGGACTAGGTCCGCTTTGTGCAGATAAAACCCGACATTGGCCTGCCGCCCGATCAAAAAAATGCGATCTTCCAAGCCCAGTTCTGCAACACGTTTTGCGCAATCGGCATACATGTATCCATTGCCAATCAGGACAAAACGCGTGTCGGGATACTCGCTGGCATATTGCGCCGCAACCTCGACCCACAAATCGGGGCGCTTGTTTTCATCAAAACGAAAGACGCCCATCACAGTCTTGGTGCAATGCGGCGACGCATTGGTGATCTTGTCCCAAACTTCACGGTCTTGCGCCGTCCCATCCGGCAAAATCGCAGAACTGGCATTTGGAATAACCCAAACACTGCCGCTTGGCAGGGTCAGCCACTCTTCATACGCCTTGGCCGTGCTGCGGCTATTGGCGGAAAACGTCACGTGATCCAGCCGCGATAAACACCGATAAAGCGGCTCTAACTCAGGGCGATATAGGTTAGGGCGCAGGTTCGGCGGCAACCCGCGAAACGATGTTACAATACGCGGCACGCCCGCCAAAAGCGCGGCAACAACCGCGGAAAGAACACCACCGTCTTGCCATAGATAGGCCACCTGCGTGCGTTGTTCCCTGAAATGGGGGATCAGCTTTCGCGTATGTTCAAAAACGTCCTCTGGCAACAGTTCCAATAGGCTCGCAATCTCAGGGCGAAGCCCCGAAATCGCCGTAAGGTCCACATCGTCCACTTCCGCTAGAACAGTGGTCCGCACCCGTGCGTCTTGCAAAACCGGCAGGAAAAACCCCGCCCCAGCCGCTGGCGACGTATGGCGCACAGCCACATCAACAGGGGCAGTCATCGCGATCCCACCCGCCAGTGCCCCGTTCTGGAAACGCGTCTGAAACGCCCTTGCCAAGCGCGTCATCTGCCGTTCAGCACCCCCAGCGCCAAGCTGTCCGGTATAAAACGTCACCGCGCCCAGCGCGTTTAGCGATGCAAAGGGTGGCGCTTGCAATGATCCGATAATCGTCTCAAACACACCGGAAGCATCTTTGGAATGCAGATTTTCAATCTTGCTCGCGCGCCGCATAACCAGATCGAAAAGCCGTTGCGATGATTTCCCCATCTTCTGAGGGTCAATCACACTTTCCGCGACATCCCGTGCATCCAGATAGCGCGATTGGTCGTTCAGAATTTTGATATAACGCATCCTGATCGCCCGCTCTTGCGGAAAACGATCAAGGATCGGCCCCATAAACGCGTCGATCTCTTCGTACATCTTAAGTTCGGCAAACCCGATAGAGGCATGTTCAGCCTGCTTTAGGTCACGATACGCCATCGGAAACATTTCATGCAGGCGATTGGCACCTTCATCACAGCGGCGTTGGCGGCGATACCATCGCATCATCATCCGCAACGGTGTCATATCCTGCGGAAACACCTCTGACAGGTCCTTCCATAGATCTAGCATGCCATCGACGTTGCGTTGTTTTTCCACCAGCATGCCGCAGGCTAGGGTAAATTCTTGATTGGGCTTATAGGTTTCAAGCACTGGTAACAGCGTTTCAAACGCTTGTTTGGCTTTGTTTGGGTCTGTTATGCGCTGACTTGCGTCACTTGCCGCCTCAACCAATTCCATCGGGATATCGCCAGCCGTGGTATTGAAATTCAAGTGGTGTGAAAGCGGTTCCATCACGCAGCCGCCCGCAGTTCCGTCAAAAGGCGCGACGCCTCAGAGATAAAAGCGCTATCGCTCGGCGCGCATTTCAAAACTTGCTTTGCAAAGTCGACAGATCGCCGGTCACCGGACCGCACCGCCGCACGCATCAGCAAGATCAGGTTGGTCAGATTTTCAGGCGCACCCCTTTGCGCAAACAGACCCATCTGTATGGCATCTTGATAACGCCCAGCCTTAAAGTGTGTCCGGCTTAACGCAAGATCGACAGATTGCACCCGTATCGGCAGGGCGGCATTTATCGTGGCAATCTGTTCGAAGTCTTTCAGCGTTTCGGCTTTTTCACACATCAACACCAGTGAATGGCGCAAATCGGCGACATGACGCAGCGCACAGCGGTAATCGCTGCGCACACTCAACAGATTGGAGCAAGCTTTGGCCAACTGCTTTGGTTGATCCGTCATTGTGGCAAGCCATGCTTCGATCGCCGTATCAACGACGGGCGTCGGCGCATGGCCCCAAAGATTGAGGATCTGTGGAATTTTCACGTGGCGATGCTCCGCCGGAACAGCGTCCATAATGTCCGCGATCCTCTCTGCACTGACATGGGCTAAATCATCCGCTGCGCCGATGTCATGACGGATCCAAATCATTGTGCGGTCCATCGGCCCAAGATGTGGCGCGATCTGCGATAGCAACCGGTCAGAACATTTCGTGCATTGGGTATGAAGATGCCAAATTGGTTGCGCCGCGCTTTCTAAGTGATCCTCTGCCAGATAGATCAAACGCCGCATGGCAAGGGTCGGATCAGTGATCCGATCTGCTGC
>CAKZVL010000135.1 GCA_937922155.1 uncultured Paracoccaceae bacterium
GCGTGCATCTTATGATCGCGCACGTCATCGACCTTAACGGGCAAAAACGTGCCCGCCCCCACATGCAGCGTCACATGGCTAAACTCCACACCCATCGCGGCAAGCTCTGCCAACAAGGCCTCATCAAAATGCAAACTCGCCGTCGGCGCTGCCACAGCGCCCGAATGTTTTGCCCAAGCGGTCTGATAATCGGTCTTATCTGCCTCATCTGCGGCACGTTTGGCCGCGATATAGGGCGGCAATGGCATCGCACCCGTCGCGTTTAGCGCCGCGTCAAAATCATCGCCCATAAGATTGAACCGCAAATGCGCCTGCCCCTCACCGCGCCCTTCAACCACAGCGCTCAGCTCATCGGAAAACACAATCGTTTCACCGTCGCGCACCTTCTTGAGCGGCTTAACCAATGCGGTCCAAGCCCCGCTCGCCTGCGGCTCCAACAAGGTGACATCAATCCGCGCTTGCGTCGCTCCTGCCTCACCCGTGCGATGGCGAATACCGAACAGACGGGCGGGAATAACCTTCGTATCGTTCAAAACCAAACGATCCCCAGCGCGCAAAAGGCGCGGCAGGTCGGCCACCGTCAAATCCTGAATGTCGCGCCCTTGGGCCGCCAACAGCTTGGCCGATGTCTTGGGAACCGCCGGACGCAACGCGATCCGATCCTCGGGCAGATCAAAATCAAAATCTGATAGCTTCATTGCGTGATCACCGGCGGCGGTCGGCGGAAAATCTCGCGAAACATCCCCGGCGTCAGCGCCGACAGCGGATTAACCCCCACATTGGGCGCGGCCGCATCACCGCGAACGGTAAAGTTAAAGCCGATCAGCCCTTCCCCCTTGCGGGTCAGAAACGATCCAATGCCATTGATAAGGTAAAGAGGAGAGATCACGCCTTGAAAATCCATCTGTTTGCTGGCCAGCGTGTAAATCCCATCAAGCGATATGCCAAGCCCCGGACCAACCGCGCTTGCCTCGCTCAGAACAACTTGTGTTGGGGTCAAACGAAACCGTGCATCAACCTCATCAAAGGCAAGCCCCTGCCCATCAAGCTGCTGCAACAATCCAATCACCGAAATCGCATCGAGGAGTGCCGCCATCGTCGGGGCATCGCGCAGCCGGATGCTGCGGATGGAAAGCGCGCCGTTAAACGTCCCCTCACCCCCCGTGGGTGTCATCGTCACATCCAACCGGCCACCTGCGGCACCCCGCACGAACCCTGCAGCACGCGCAACGCCCCCCGCATCCTCACTTTGCAATCGAATGGCCGAGCGTCCGTCTTGGGGCACCACCGTTCCGCGCACCTCTGGGCCACCATTGACGTTGCCAGTAAAGGTACCGCTGAAACCGCCTGCCCCGGAAAACTCGCCCCGAAAATTATCCAGCGCAATGCCTTGGGTCACCTGCAATCGATCCAACGCAATCGCAACAGGCCCCCCGTTCCCACCGGTACCGCCCGACGTGGCAAGACGCGCTTGGCGCAAATCAAGCGTGCCACCTGCGATTTCAACGGCAGGCGCGCGCCCGGCCCCACGACCGCGCAACGTCACCGGTGCATTAAACCAATTCCCAATCTGAAGCTGGCGAAATCGCGCGGCCTGAAACCCGCCTTGCTCACTTAACGCGACGCTGCCCCGCGCGAACAATCCACCGCCGCTGATGCGCAATTCTGTCACCTCTGCCCGGGCGCCCAAGGTGCCGGTGACAGACAATGCCCCCTCCGTATCAGGCGATTTGGACCAGCCAACAGCCGGCACAGACACCCGCAGCCCGCGCAAGTCCGATGTCAACGTAAACGCAGGCGGCGCACCACGACGCAGCGCCAAATCCAGCCGTCCCGTCCCCTCACCCGAAACGCTCCCCGGCGGCAAGGCAATACCAAAAGCATCCAAGCTCGCTTGGGACAGGCCGACATCCGCAGACACGCGGGTCGTTGGATCACCAAAGGTCTGATCATACCGACCCCTCAGCGGCACACCATCAAGCCGCGCACGCCCTACGATATTCAAGCCCGCGTTATCCACCTCAAGCCTGAGGGCCGCAGCCTCTAACACACGATCCGGGATCAATCGTCGGCTGCTGACCCGCGAAAGGTCCGCCCGCACGTCATAGCGCACTGTGTCAGGATCCACCGGATTGCGACGTGGAAACTCTATCGTGCCACGCACCGCAGCACGCCCATCGGCGACGGCGACCGGCAATTGCGCCCGTTGCATCAATCGGATGGGTGAGGCTTCAAGAACCGACAAAACAGCCGTGATCGTGCTCTCACCATCCAGCGCAACATTCAGCGGGCCACCCTTGATGCGCATATCAGGGATCGTCACCGTTGATCCTGCCAACTCAATCCGCCCGCCTTGCGCAGCAGTGATATGGCCATCCATCATGCTCAGCGCGAAATTGCCGTCTTGGATGTTGGCAAAGCCTGTGGCTTCTTTGATGTGGGGGGTATCGCGCAGAATGCGCAGCTCTGCATCCTGAAACCCAAAACCAAGCGACCATTGCGGCGCCTCATCCACGCGCAGGCGCAGCCCCCCGTTCACCTCTGTCACTTCCCCAGTCAACAAGTTGCTCGACAGCCACGCCCGTGCC
The DNA here is from genome assembly GCA_937922155.1 of uncultured Paracoccaceae bacterium. GTDB lineage: Bacteria > Pseudomonadota > Alphaproteobacteria > Rhodobacterales > Rhodobacteraceae > Cognatiyoonia. Next base: position 2,589 of record CAKZVL010000135.1, read on the forward strand.
TTGGGCGCGCGATCCAAAGGCCAATGCGCCAAAATGGCATTGCGTGACAGTTTCGGGGCATAGGCATCCAATGCCGTAATCCATCCCGCGTCCCCCTGTTCGATCTGCCCGGTGACGCGCAAGGGTAAAACCGGGTCGGTAATCGTCAACTGGCCTAGATCAATCCGCAACGGCTCCCGCCGAAAGCGAACGTCCAAATGCGCACCGTCAAAGGTAAGATCCTCCTCGAACAAACCTGGGATCAACGTGCGGATATTGGCAAATGCCAATTGCCCAATCATCTGCGGTGGGCCGTCGGCGCTCTCTTCCAATAGGAACTGCCCATTGGCGTCAAACTCCGCCAACTCACTACGCACGCTCATCGCCTCGATCTGCGCAATACCCGCCTGCGGATCAAGGATCACATCCGCCACGGCCTCCGTCAGCGCAAGCGGGGCCACGATCCCCGGCATCGCAATCGTCCCTTCCTCCAGCGACAAACGTACAGCCACCGGATCAAGCGTGCCATCCGACGCGATCCGGGTTTGCATGCTCAGCGATGCAGGCGCATCAACGCCACCAAGCCAGGCCAACCCATCCGCCTGCGCCGCCACATCCCGGGCGCTGATATCGCTTACCGACAAACTGACGTCGGAGGGCGACCCGTCCTTAGGATTGGTCAAATCAAACGCAACCGTCGTCATCTCGGCCGCCGTGCCCCGAACCGCCAAAGACGCGGTCAGACGCCGCTCTTCTCCGCGCAAATCCAAATCAATCGCTTCGGATTGCCCGGCCCACGTCTGCCCGGTGCGCGCATCCGCCAAACTGATGACAAGATCTTCAGCGCGGATCGTTTCCAGCGCTTCTAATTCTGGTCGGGCAAAAGCCGCATCAAGTTGTGCCAGCAAATCCGCCGGATCAACCGCACCATAGGTCGCGCCCCCATCGCCAAACGACCAGGCCAGCGCCCCCGTCGCATCGCGCCGCAAATCAAACTGCGCGCCCGTCAGCGTAATGTCCTGTAACAAGGCCTTACCTTCAAACAGCACACCGCGCGGCGAAAGGAGCCCCGCAATTTGATCAACCCGGGCCACATCTTGCCCGGCAGCATCGGTCAACACCGCGTTGTGTAATCGAACCCGCGGATGCAAATCCGACCCGACAACCAGTTTGATCGCCTCAAATCGCACGCTGCCTCCCGCAAGGGCAAGCTCGGCGCGATCCGCCAACCGGTTTTTGACCCAACTGGGCGCTGTAATCTCCCGATCAATCAGGGTCACAGCCGCGATCAACGCAAATACAACCGGGATCATGGCCAGCAGCCAAACACCGCGCAGCCAGAACCAAGCCCGCCGCCCTCGGTTGCGCGGCTTGCGATCTATTGGCGTCTCTTCTGAAGGGCCGGTTTCAGGTGCGTCAGTATTTTCCATGGTCGTGGGCTTTATCTTCGCGGCTTTGGCACTAAAACAAAACCGAGAAATGCAAAAGAAAGGTCCCCAGTGATGTCAGAGCCTACAATCGGCGCAGCCGCCCCCGACATTGACCTACCCCGCGATGGCGGCGAACAGGTAAAACTCTCTGACTTTGCGGGTAAGGCTGTCGTCCTCTATTTCTATCCCCGCGACGACACGCCCGGCTGCACGAAAGAGGCGCAAGGCTTCACCGAACATGCCGCCGATTTTGAAAAAGCGGGCGCCGTTGTTCTGGGAGTGTCCAAAGACACGGTAGCCAAACATGAAAAGTTCAGCGCCAAATACGGCCTGAACGTCGCGCTCTTATCAGACGCCGATGGCGATGTTTGCGAACGCTACGGCGTCTGGGTTGAAAAGGCGATGTATGGCAAAAAATACATCGGTATCGAACGCGCCACGTTCTTGATCGCCGCCGACGGAACCATCGCGCAGATCTGGCGCAAGGTGAAAGTTCCCGGACACGTTGACGCCGTATTAGAAGCGGTAAAAGCGCTCTAGGCCCATATTTTTCGAAAAATATGGCAAGACTTTTGGAAAAGTCTTGAACCCAGCATTCAATTCTAAAAACGCAATTTCAAAGGATCAGCCATCATGCAAACTTTGGCGCAAATGGCGGTGGACGTCCTTCAAACCGCAGACGGGCGGGAAAAAACCGCACTCTCTCACGCCTACGCTGCAAAATGGCGCGCCTCACGGACCGATGGCCCCGCGATAGAGGTCGGAACTGCAAAACCACCGCTTCACCCCGCACGCCCCGCTCAGCCAGAACTCCTCAGCCCGCGCGATGTGCCCCGCCGCAAACCGGGGACAGAGGCGGGCCGCATCGCGCTTCTGCACGCTGTCGCCCATATCGAACTCAACGCCGTCGATCTGCATTGGGATATCATCGCTCGCTTTTCCCACGTCCCTTTCCCGCTCAGCTTTTTTGACGATTGGGTCAAAGCCGCCGACGAAGAATCCAAACATTTCAACCTGATGTGCGACTGCCTCGAAGCGATGGGCAGCCACTACGGCGCCCTGCCGGCCCACGCCGGTATGTGGCGCGCCGCCGAAGACACGGTTGATGATTTGCTCGGTCGGCTTGCGGTCGTGCCCATGGTGCTCGAAGCGCGCGGGCTAGACGTCACCCCCGGCATGATCAAGATATTTGAACAAGCCAAAGCAACCCAAGCCGTCGCTGCGCTTAACATCATCTACGCCGAAGAAGTGCATCACGTCTCTTACGGTTCCAAATGGTTCCACTTCCTGTGCGGGCGCGACAACCTCGACCCGACAGAAACCTTTCACTCCCTTGTGCGCAAATACTTCCACGGTGATCTGAAGCCGCCCTTCAACGAGGAAAAACGCGCAGAGGCAGGCATCCCACCAGACTTTTATTGGCCCTTGTCAGCCACCTAGGCTAAACACCCATAGTTCATAGGCAGGAAGCCGCCGCACGCGACATTTCGGCAAAAAAACGCCCCGTAGACATTGCCGCACCGCCCGTTAAAGCTTATCCACCAACAAAGCAGGCCAGTTGGGGAATTGGCCTGTCAAATAGGGACGGACGAGGGGCAAGTATTTGCAATCACCACTCTTACACCGAATTCACGCCCGGTTAGAGCGTTGGATGCCTGAAAAACGCGTATTTCTTCGATCAAACGACGATGAAACACGCTTTATTCGGCTCAAACCAGAAACTCAGCTTATCGCCTGGGCAGGCAGCCTTGCGCTGATCACGTGGACGATTATCGCCACAGCGATCCTGTTGATGGACAGTATCGGCGCTGGAAATTTCCGCGCACAGGCGCAACGTGATCAGCTGGTCTATGAACAACGGCTCAACGCGCTGTCCGCCGAACGCGACAACCGTGCCCAAGAAGCCATCGCCGCGCAATCCCGGTTCAGCGCCGCACTCAGCCAAATCTCTGCGATGCAAAGCGAACTTCTGGCCCTCGAAGATCGCAAGCGTGAATACGAAACCGCCCTTGAGGTGGTACGCACAACGCTCAGCGACACCATGAAAGACCGCAAAGCGGCAGAAGAACAAATCGCCCTCTTGCAAAGTGATGGCGCCGATACCGGGGCGACCAGCCAAACCAGCGGTGCAGGTGACGGCACTATGGATTTGCTTGCCAATGCCCTTGCCGACACAGCTGCCGAACGCGACCTGATTGCGGCAGATGCTGAATTCGCACTCGATCATGCGGCCGAAATGGAACTCGAACTGCGTCTACTTCAAGATCGCAACGACGAGATTTTCCGCCAGTTAGAAGAGGCGATGTTGGTCTCTGTCGAACCCTTGGACAAGATGTTTCGCGACGCAGGCCTGAACCCTGACAGCCTCTTGCGCGCAGTGCGCCGCGGCTATTCTGGCACAGGTGGCCCGCTGAACCCGTTGCAATTTTCGACCAAGGGCGGTGAACCAGACGCCGATGCAGAACGCGCCAACGCGATTCTCAACCGGATGGATCAAATCAACTTGTATCGAATCGCAGCCGAACGTGCGCCCTTTGATATGCCCGTCAAATCGAACTTTCGCTTCACATCAGGCTTTGGCCAACGCTGGGGCAGATTGCACGCCGGAACCGACTTTGCCGGTCCCATCGGCACACCAATCTTTACAACCGCCGACGGTGTTGTGACCCACGCAGGCTGGTCGTCAGGATATGGTAGATTAATCAAGATCCAACATGAATTTGGAATTGAAACGCGCTACGCCCATCTGAACTCGATTAAGGTGTCCGTCGGTCAAAGGGTCTCGCGCGGCGATCGAATAGGTGATATGGGAAATTCTGGCCGCTCGACCGGACCCCATCTCCACTATGAGGTCCGGGTTGGCGGTGCGCCTGTGAACCCCATGATCTATATCAGAGCTGGACAAGATGTTTTCTAAATCCAAAATCAACGACCCTTCCCCAACCGGCGATGGCGCCAAAACGGATGGGGCAAAAACCTCTGCAGCTTCCGTTGACTTTAAGGCATCGACCCCAATGGCCAAGCCGGCTGCCTCCTTGCTGTCAACCGACCTGCTGATCACCGGCAACATCAAAACAACCGGCGATGTCCAAATCGAAGGACAGGTCGAAGGCGACATTCGCGCCCACCTTTTAACCATCGGCGAAGGCGCGACAGTCAGGGGCGAAATCGTCGCAGATGACGTGGTGATCAACGGGCGCATCATCGGACGCGTTCGCGGGCTCAAGGTCCGTCTGACGTCCACCGCCCGGGTTGAAGGTGACATCATTCACAAAACAATCGCCATCGAAAGCGGCGCGCATTTTGAAGGCTCCGTTCAGCGACAGGATGATCCGCTGTCCAGCGGCAGCGCTGCAAAAAAGGCGGACGCTGCAAAAACCTAAGCGGACGACATCTGTGAAAACATGGGCGCCTTTGGGCGCCCTTTTCGTTTCAGCGCATCAAATGCCACGCCTGCGCCAACTGCAAAAGCGTGCGATCAGCCCCGCGTCGGCCAAAAAACTGCATCCCCATCGGGCGTGGGCTTTGCAACGGCACCGCCACCGACGGCAACCCAATCAAACTCACCGGGATCACCAGTTCCATCCAACGGTGATACGAATCCATCGCAACCCCCGCGATCTCCTTTGGCCAATCGCAATCCAAATCAAACGGAAAACACTGCGCCGTGGGTAAGACCAGCGCATCATAGGTCTGAAATATAACCTCTGCCTGCTTGAACCACGCACTACGGATAACACTCGCCCGATGCACCGCCATCGCGGATAAGGCAAGGCCCTGTTCAATCTCCCAAATCGCCTCCGGCTTGAGCGCAGCACGCGACTTGGGATCGGTATAAATCGGCTCTAGCCCGGCCCCCACAGTCCAGGATCGCAAGGTCGTCCAACTCTCCCACAACTCCGCGCTTGCAAACGGCGGCGGAACATTCTCCACTGTAAACCCTGCAGATCGCAGCGCATCCAACCCATCCTCACAGGCCTGCAACACACCCTCTTCCATCGGATAGGCACCGCCCCAATCGCCAAGCCAGCCAATCTGGCCAGATCGCGGCGCGGCCAAAGGCGCGTTATACTCAAACACCCCCGCCCCCTGCGGTTGACGCGGATCAGGGCCCGCCTGAACCGACAACAGCAGCGCCAAATCATCCGGGCAGCGCGCCATCGGTCC
>CAKZVL010000136.1 GCA_937922155.1 uncultured Paracoccaceae bacterium
CCAGAGTCCTTAGACTTAGGGCCAAAAGCAAAATCCCCTATGATCCAGAGATCGTCATCTTTTCCTACTCGATCGCACATGTTGGCAAGCAGCGTCGAATCCATCTCATCAACCGATGAAAAGGGTCGATCACAGAACTTCATAACATTTTCATGCCCGAAGTGGGTGTCTGCCGTATACCAATGAGCCAAAGCTTCCATCCAAGGTCGATTTTAATTTCCCCAGGATAGCTAGTGATCGGGAGACGGCAATAGGCGCTGAACCTACTGGCCGAACCTATCATGTTTTCCTGAAAAAGCGACAAACTCGTGTCATAAAGGACAAACCAAGTGTCATCTTACAGCTGGGACGAGTGGTGAGCCGTGATGGGTTCGAACCATCGACCTACTGATTAAAAGTCAGTTGCTCTACCAACTGAGCTAACGGCCCACTACTGCGTGTCCTTAGAAAGTCCCAAACGCGGGGTCAAGGCAGAAAACTCGAACCGTCTGGATAAATCGCCCTCATGTGCCTATATCCGCCCGCATGGCGCAGGAAACACCACAAACGATTCCGTTCATGAAGATGCACGGGCTGGGCAACGACTTTGTCGTCGTGGACGAACGTGCCATCGCACCTTTGATCGATTCGACCCTTGCCGTAGCCATTGCAGACCGCCATCGCGGCGTTGGTTTTGATCAACTTGCAACATTGCATGATGACCCAAACGCAGACATTCGCCTGACCTTTTGGAACAGCGACGGGTCAACCGCTGCGGCCTGCGGAAACGCCACCCGGTGCATTGCCCGCCATCTGATGGATGAAACCGGCAAATCAGAACTCACGCTGCTCACCGAACGCGGCGTTCTGTTCGCGCGCGACGCGGGCGATGGTCTGATCGCTGTCAATATGGGGCATCCGATTTTGGACTGGGATCAAATCCCGCTGGCCCGTGATGTGGATACGCTGAACCTGCCCATCGACGGCACACCTGTCGCCACTGGCATGGGCAATCCGCATTGCACGTTTTTCGTTCCAGACGCAGACGCGGTGGACCTCACCCAACGCGGGGCTGCAACTGAACATGATCCGCTTTACCCGCAACGCACCAACGTACAATTCGCCCATGTGATCGCCCCCGATCATCTGCGGATGCGCGTGTGGGAACGCGGCGTCGGCGTGACGCTTGCCTCAGGTTCGTCCTCCTGCGCGGTTGCGGTGGCTGCGCATCGCCGGGGGCTTACAGGCCGCGATGTCACCATCGAATTGGACGGCGGTACGATTTTCATCAGCTGGAAAGACGATGGCGTTTGGATGACAGGTCCAACAGCCCATGTGTTTGACGGGGTCTGGCGTGTCTAGCCCGCCGATCTTTTCCAACCATGGCTGCCGCCTGAACGCCTACGAAACCCAGGCAATGGCTGATCTGGCGCAATCCAGCGGTGTGCAAAACGCGGTTGTGGTGAACACCTGCGCAGTCACAGCAGAGGCCGTGCGCAAAGCGCGCCAAGATATCCGCAAACTGCGCCGCGAAAATCCTGATGCCAAACTGATCGTCACAGGCTGCGCGGCCCAAACAGAACCGCAAACCTTTGCCGCGATGGCAGAGGTGGACGTCGTCCTAGGCAATACCGAAAAAATGGACCCAAGCACATGGGCCGGTCTTGCCCCCAACCTCATCGGCCAAACGGAACCGGTGCAGGTCGATGACATCATGTCCGTCACCGAAACCGCCGGTCATCTGATCGACGGGTTCGGCACCCGCAGTCGCGCTTATGTGCAGGTTCAAAACGGTTGCGATCATCGCTGCACGTTCTGCATCATTCCTTACGGCCGCGGCAATTCCCGATCTGTGCCCGCAGGCGTCGTGGTCGATCAAATCAAACGCCTCGTCGATCGCGGATTTAATGAGGTCGTGCTGACAGGCGTCGATCTGACGTCTTGGGGCGCTGATCTGCCCTCGGTGCCCAAGCTTGGCGATTTGGTCGTGCGCATCCTGAAACTCGTGCCCGACCTGCCGCGCTTGCGCATCTCGTCGATCGATTCCATCGAAGTGGATGACAATCTTTTGCAGGCCATCGCGACAGAACCCCGCTTGATGCCGCATCTTCACCTCTCGCTGCAACACGGCGATGATCTGATCCTCAAGCGGATGAAACGGCGGCATTTGTCCGACGATGCCATCGCGTTTTGTACTCAGGCCAAGGCACTGCGCCCGGATATGACCTTTGGCGCGGATATCATCGCAGGCTTCCCAACCGAAACCGATTCAGCCTTCGAAAACTCTCTGCGGATGGTCCATGACTGCGACCTCACATGGTTGCACGTCTTTCCATACTCCCCCCGTCCGGGGACGCCCGCTGCCAAAATGCCGCAAGTAAATGGCACAGCGATCAAAGCCCGCGCCGCAGCCCTGCGCGCGGCAGGTCAGAACAAAGTCCAACAACACCTGACCGCGCAAATCGGCACAACGCATGCCGTCCTGATGGAAAGCCCGCGCATGGGCCGTACCGCGCAATTTGCAGAAGTGGTGTTTGAAACAGACCAACCCGAAGGCCAGATTGTCACCGCCAAAATCAAATCGGCTACGGACACGCAGCTCGCCGCCTGATCTTCATCTGGCCCAAAAAACGCCCGCCGGAGGCTCCCACACATGCAAGACCTACCCGTCCTTTGGTCCTTCCGGCGCTGCCCCTACGCCATGCGCGCCCGGCTCGCGGTTCAGTCGGCAGGCGTCAGCGTGGAACTGCGGGAAATCCTGCTCAAGGCCAAACCAGACCCCTTTTTGCAAACCTCCGCCTCTGGCACGGTTCCGGCACTTAAGACGGGTGATGTGATCTTGGATGAAAGCCTGGACATCATGATCTGGGCATTGAAACAGAACGACCCGATGGGTTGGCTAAACCTACCCGATGACGGCTGGGATCTGATCACCCACAACGATGGGCCGTTTAAGGCCGCCCTTGATCGCACGAAATATGCGACCCGCTACGACGACGCCGATCCGATGATAGAACGCGAAAAAGCCGCGTCCTTCTTGATCAATCTTAACGAAAGGCTCGCGCGCGATGGCTGGCTGATGGGCCCCACACCCACAATCTGTGATTATGCCATTTTGCCCTTTGTGCGCCAGTTCGCCAATATCGACCGCGCTTGGTTTGATGGCCAAGATTGGCCATACCTGATCCATTGGCTTGAACGCTTTCTTGCCAGTGACGGTTTTGCTGCCATTATGGTCAAACACCCGGTCTGGACCGATGGTCAAGCGCCACTGAACTTTCCCTGAATTTTAGGAGCATGATGATGCAACTTCTTATGTCGCCCCCCTCCCCCTATGCCCGCAAAGCACGGGTTTTGATCCGCGAAGCCAATTTGATGGATGTGGTGAACGAAGTCGAAGTCTCCACGACACCAATGTCCTCCGCCGCAGAAATTCTCGCCGCCAACCCAACCGGAAAAATCCCAGCTCTCGTGCGCAGCGAAGGGCCCGCGATTTACGACAGCCGCGTCATCACCCGGTTCTTGGACGATCATGCAGGGGCAGGTCTTTATCCCGCCTCGCGCCTTTGGGAAATCCTGACGCTAGAGGCGACGGCAGATGCGATCATGGATGCCTCCGTTGGGATCATCTATGAACAGCGCTTTCGCGAACCAGATATGCAGCATGCTGGCTGGCTTGATGCGCAATGGGGCAAAGCCGCGCGAGGACTGTCCGCCATCAATGACCGCTGGATGAGCCACCTAGAGGGACCGCTCAACATCGGCCAAATCGGCGTTGGTTGTGCGCTCGGCTATTTAGATTTGCGCCACGACGACAAAGGCTGGCGCGCGCAGGTTCCCGCCCTCGCCGCGTGGTACGAAGGATTCTCGGCCCGGCAAAGCATGGTGGACACGAAACCCGCTTAGAAATTAAAGCTAACACCAAAATTGATCGCGTTGGTCACGATCTCGGTCTCAACCGTGCCACCAGTGTCCAGATCACCGGTGTTGTCGGAATAGGTGCCCTTGTATTCGCCAAACACAGACCACTCATCATTGATCGGATAGCTCGCCCCGGCAATCCACGTCGCCGCAGCGCCGGTCAGCTGATACCCGGCGGTGTCAGATGCGCCATACTCCACTTCAACATGGGGGATGGAAACGCCCAACCCGCCACCAACATAGGGTGTAAAATCGCCAAAGGCTTGGTTCCAACGGCGATAGGCGTTGAAGGTCAGCGTGTTCAAACCGTCCGTCATTTCCAAACGATCAAACCCCGCAGGCAGCGATTCGTCGGTCGGGTAAATCTTGTTGTGCGTGAAATCGAGGCCATAACCAATTTCAGCAGTCTGCCAAAACGTCGCCCGAATCCCATAATAGGGCGGCGCGTCAATGGAACGACCGACCCAATCCAGCTCATGTTCACCATCAGGAATGACAGAATCACCCGCAAACCCTACGGTTGACCGCGCTGCCGATTGCGCACCGCCATAAAAGCTCAGCTCCACCTCAGCAGCAGCAGGAAAGGCGGCGCAACAAAGTGCGAAGAGGGGGAAAGAGAGACGACTCATATACTATGATCCAGTTGCCCTCCCAGGTTAACGCAATCTGCTTGTCGGACAATCTGGCAAAACAATTCGTGATAAACGTTGTTAATTTACCAACGATTCCACAAAAACGCAGCGCGATTGCGACAAAACGCCCAAACCTCTGGCCTGATCACCGAAACGCAACACTTTTGCACCAAACGCTGGATCATAGTGTTCAGGATGCTATGTAAACCCTCGTCCGTTAGCTGCGCCTTATTGTCCGCTGGACGCCTGCGCGTTTGGGGTCTAAATAGCGCCAGAATGGACGGCAGCACGCTGCGGCCACCTTATTCGTTTGGGCCAACGCCCTAAATTTAAATCGGAGATGCATCTCGTGTCACATGCAGACGATACTCAAGGCACCCGCCGCGACTTTTTATACTACGCGACCGCTGGCGCTGGTGCAGTCGTAACCGGGGCCGCGGTTTGGCCACTGGTCAACCAAATGAACCCTTCCGCAGATGTTCAGGCGCTCGCCTCCATCCGTGTTGATGTCAGCCCCGTCGATCCGGGTACGCAGATTACGGTGTTGTGGCAGGGTAAGCCTGTCTTCATTCGCCACCGGACTGGCGCAGAGATTGCGGAAGCACAATCAGAAGACGCCGACACGGAAAGCATGCCTGACCCTTTGGCGCGTAACGAAAACCTTGCTATTGCTGATGCCCCTGCGACGGACGCCAACCGCACGCTCCCCTCGCCAGAGGGTGAAGGCGAAGGTGCCTGGATCGTTCAGATGGGTGTATGTACGCACCTTGGCTGCGTGCCCTTGGGCGACTCTGGTGATTTTGGCGGCTGGTTCTGCCCGTGCCACGGTTCGCACTACGACAAATCAGGTCGGATCCGCAAAGGCCCGGCCCCGCGTAACCTGCCAATTCCCGTCGCCTCCTTCGTGGACGGCTCAACAATCCAACTCGGTTAAGGAGAGAGACCCATGGGTGGTATTCCCCACGACCACTACGAACCAAAGTCCGACATGGAAAAGGCGCTACACAAGCGTCTTCCTATTGTTGGTCTGATGTATGACACCCTGATGATCCCCACACCAAAGAACCTGAATTGGATGTGGATCTGGGGCATCGTTTTGACGTTCACCCTCGTTTTGCAGATCGTCACGGGCATCGTGCTGGTCATGCACTACACCCCGCACGTCGATTTGGCGTTTTCATCCGTTGAACACATCATGCGCAACGTGAATGGCGGGGCGATGATCCGCTATTTCCACATGAACGGCGCATCCCTGTTCTTCCTCGCGGTTTACATGCACATGTTCCGCAGCCTCTACTACGGGTCCTACAAAGCCCCGCGTGAGGTGACATGGATCATCGGCATGCTGATGTACCTTCTGATGATGGGAACAGCCTTTATGGGTTACGTTCTTCCATGGGGTCAGATGTCATTCCACGGGACAGCGGTTATCACAGGCCTCTTTGGGGCGATCCCGTTCATTGGGGACAGCATTCAAACCTGGCTCCTTGGTGCCAGTGCCGTTGGCCAGCCAGCCCTGAACCGCTTCTTCAGCTTGCACTACCTGCTGCCCTTCGTTTTGCTGGGCCTAACGGTGCTGCACATCTGGGCCTTCCACACCACCGGCAACAACAACCCAACAGGTGTTGAAGTCCGCCGTACAAGCAAAGAAGACGCCGAAAAGGACACGCTTCCGTTCTGGCCATACTTTGTGATCAAGGATCTGTTCGCGCTGGGCATCATCCTTGTGCTCTTCATGGCCGTCGTTGGCTTTATGCCAAACTACCTTGGTCACCCTGACAACTACATCCCGGCCAATGCGCTGGTGACACCGTCACACATCGTTCCTGAATGGTACTTCCTACCGTTCTACGCGATCTTGCGGGCTTTCGACGGTGAGGTATGGCTGGTGATGCTGGTCGAATGGCTCAGCTTTGGCATCATCGACGCCAAATTCTTTGGTGTTCTGGCGATGTTCGGTGCGATTGCGGTTATGGCGCTAGCGCCTTGGCTGGATACAAGCCGCGTGCGCTCTGGCCGCTATCGTCCGCAGTTCAAGTGGTGGTTCTGGCTGCTGGTTATCGACTTCATCGTCCTGATGTGGGTCGGCGCCATGCCGGCTGAGGGGATTTATCCCTACATCGCTCTGATCGCGTCGACATACTGGTTTGCGTACTTCCTGGTGATCCTGCCGCTCTTGGGTGTGATCGAAAAGCCAGATACGCCACCTGCGACAATCGAAGAAGACTTCAACGCCCACTACCCGGCTAAGACCAGCGGCGACGCTGTTCAGACCCCGGCTGAGTGAGAAAGGACAAATACTGATGTTCCGCAAACTTACTCTTACCGCCGCAATGGCCCTTGGACTGGTCGCCAGCCAGTCCATGGCCGCCGGTGACGCAGAAGTCATTGACTACGATTTCTCGTTCGAAGGCATGTTCGGCAGCTTTGACCAAATGCAACTGCAACGCGGCCTGCAAGTCTATACTGAGATTTGTTCCGCCTGCCACGGGCTAGAATACCTCGCATTCCGCAACCTGAGCGACGAAGGCGGCCCCGCGCTGCCCGAGGATCAGATGCGCGCCTATGCTGAATTCTACGAAGTGTTCGATCCAGCCTTGTTCGATGGCGAAGGGGACTTTCGCACAGCAACACCTGCTGACCACTTCCCTTCCTCCGGCGTCGCCAACGCGCCTGACCTAACCCTCATGGCCAAAGCCCGCGCGGGCTTCCACGGGCCCTATGGCACGGGCCTTGCGCAACTGTTTAAAGGCATGGGGGGCGCAGAATACATCGCGTCCATCCTGTCCGGATACGCGGATGAACCACAATGCGCATTGGATATGGAAATCCCGATGGACGGCTTTTACAACACAGCCTTCCCCAACGGCGGCTATCCCGAAGAATGCAAATACGAAGATGGGTCACACAAATACCCCGGTAGCTGGATCGCGATGAGCCAACCGCTTTGGGGCGATGATATTGAATTCGCCGATGGCCACTCAGCTGAACTCGAAGACATCGCAATGGATGTCTCTGCCTTCCTGATGTGGACAGCAGAACCCAAGATGATGGCGCGCAAGCAAGCGGGCCTAACTGGTGTGATCTTCCTGACATTGCTGACTGTGCTACTCTACCTGACGAACAAACGTCTGTGGGCACCGCACAAGGGCAAAGATCACTAGATCTGAGCCGCTTTTAGAAGTTTCAAAAGGCCCGCCAACCTGGTGGGCCTTTTTACTGTCCTAGATAGGTTTTCAAAACCTCAGGCGGATCGGCAAACATCGCCGCCGTATCCTGCGCCCGCGCCGCGTGACCTGCATCAATCAGGATCGTAGACCCCCCAAATCGCTGCGCGTCACTGGGATCATGCGTCACCATCATCACCAGCTTCCCCTTCAGGACATCCTTGACCAGCTCCAACATCTCATGGCGCAGCCCCGGACCAAGGGCGGCAAAAGGTTCATCTAGCAGCACAACAGGACGGTCCGCCAGCAACACACGGGCAAGTGCTGCACGGCTTTGCTGCCCGCCTGACAATGCAGCAGGCTTGCGCGCGCCAAATCCATCCAGTCCGACACGGGCCAACACATCATCAACCCGCCTTTGCGTCGCCGCAGAAATCGCCAAACGCGGCTCCACCGCGAGGGCGACGTTCTGCGCAATGCTCAGATGCGGAAACAGGTTGTTGTCCTGAAAAACCATGCTCACCGGACGCGCGGCAGGGTCCACGCCCGAAATGTCGCGCCCCTCCCATAGGATGCGCCCCTGCCCCACGGGGACAAACCCCGCGATGGCCGACAGCAACGTCGACTTCCCACAGCCAGACGGCCCAACCACGCACACGCGTCCAAAGGGCAAAGCATCATCTTCAACGCTCAAGGTAAACGCGCCTTGCGTCAGCGCCACATTTTCAAACGTCAGCACGCACGCGCCCTCCTCTGTCAAAAACCCAGAACAAGGCAAAGCTTAACGTGACAAGGATAAACCCAACACCCGCCGCTGCATCCATCTGATAGGCCCCCATCAGGCGATACATTAACAGCGGCAAGGTCGCCTGCCCTTCGCCTGCGAACAACGTGATCACACCCAGATCGCCCATCGACAACGCCGCAGCAACACCCGCCGCAAAGCCCAAGGGGCGGCGGATGCGCGGCAAAATCACAATCCGAAACCGCGCCCAGCCCGACAGACCTAATTGCGCCGACAACCTGCCAAAGTCATCAAGGCTAGCCCGAACAGCAGGCAGGATGATCCGGTACGCAAAGGGCAGCGCCAATGCGGCGTTAATGATCAATGTCACCAGCAACGCCACCTGCCGTGGTGAGACAAACGGGAACAGGATCAAAAACAACCCCGTGCCCACCACCAGCGACGACGTGGCAAGCGGCAAAACGCCAATCACCTGGGCCCAACGACTGCGCCACAGTGCCAGCGCAAGCGCCATGCTCACGCACAACGCGGTTGAACCCAGCGCCACCCAGGTAGACCGCCAAGCAGCGGCCAGCACAGGCCAGTCAACCAGCAACAGTCCCTGCAGCCCCCGCGCCAGCACCATGCCCAACGGGATCAACAGAAAAGCGGCCGCCAAGATGATCCATAAGTAATCAAAGCCCGCCCAGCGGCCATCCCAGCGCGTCACAACGCGATCCAGCCCAGCGCCCAATCCAGCAGGCGGCGACGCCACATAGGCCAGCACAGCCGCAAGGGCGCAAAACACGAACTGAACACAGGCCAACAACGCCGCTCGGCCCAGATCAAAATCAAACAGCACCGCTTGATAGATCGACAGTTCAACCGTCGTGGCCCTCGGACCACCGCCAAGGGTCAACGCCACAGCAAAGCTTGTGAGACAAATCAGAAAAATGACCAGCAACGCACCCGGAACCGTTCGACGCAACATCGGCCATTCCAGCAATGGCCCAACCGGTGCATTCAGACTGGCGGCTAGACGAAACCGTTCCGCCGGGATCGCAAGCCAGCCTTGCAAAATCATCCGCGTCGCCAGTGGCAGATTGAAAAACACATGCGCCAGAACGACGCCGTGAAATCCATAGATCGACGCAGGCTCAACGCCCACGCTCGCAAGGATGGCGTTCAGCAAACCACCCCGACCAAACACCGCCACCAGCCCAAGGATCGCGACGATCACGGGCAACAGAAACGGGGCACCCATCAAGGTGATCAAAAACGATCGCCCCCAGAAATCGCGCCGCGACAACGCGCGTGCAACAGGTATCGCAAATCCAACGCTGACCAGCGCGGAAACGACAGCTTGGGACAGGGTAAACCGAATGGCCGACCACTCGCCCGGTCCCAAGCCGCCAAATCCTTCAGCCCGGACGATCACCGCCACCAAGGTGCCAAGGGTCAGCCCCAGCACCAAGGCAACGGTCAAAAAGCCCGGAATAAATCGCACTATTGCGACAGCGCGCTGCGCCATGCCTCAATCGCTTCGTCCCGCAACTCAGCCGCCGCATCCTCAGGATAGAACAAAACTGTTCTTGGCTGCGGTAGCTCCTGAAACCCTGCGGGCCACTGATCTTGCGGTAAGGCGGCCGGAAACGACCAGTTGGTCGTGGGGATCAGACTTTGGAACTCTGGCGTCAAAACAAATGCCATGAATTGATCGGCAAGGTCGGGGTTATCCGTGCCCGCAACCTTGGCCGCCAGTTCCACGAAAAAGTAATGACCTTCCTCAAATATCGCCGCCGACTTTGTCAAATCCTCTTCGGCAATGATGTGATAGGCGGGTGAGGTCGTGAACGACAAAACAACATCCGCTTCGCCATCCGTGAACAAACCATAGGCCTCTGACCAGCCCTGCGTCACGGTCAGGATTTTCGGGGCCAATCGCGCCCAAGCGGCCTCTGCCTCATCGCCATAAACCGCATTGACCCACAGAACCAGCGCGAGGCCAGAAATAGACGTGCGTGGATCTTGGATCACCACACGCACATCATCGGGCGCATCCAAAAGTGCTTCAAAACTGTCAAAACCGTCCAGCTTTGTGTTGTCATAGATGAACGCCGTGTGGCTGTAGTTGAACGGCACAAACATATCGTCGTCCCACTCAATCGGAAGGGTCAGGGCCGACAAATCCGCGCTGTGGCTCGCCAGCAATCCACTTTCGCGCGCTTGCTTGGTCACATCGGTGTTCAACCCAATCACAACATCCGCGTTGGTGTTTTGCCCTTCCAGCAATAGCCGGGGCAGCACGTTGCCTGTCTCATACACCAGATCGCAATCGCACTGCGCCTCAAACGCCGCTTCAATCGACGGGCCAGGGCCCCATTCAGATCCGAAATAATCAGGGGCATAAACTGTCAACGTCTTGGCATGACCATCCGCAAATGCAGCGGTTGCACAAAACAGTCCTGCGACAGTGAGCAGAGTTCTTTTCATCTTTCTTCCTCTCATTGCGCCGGACGGAGAAAGAGGAGGGTATATGAAGAACCCAAAACCTTCCCTCCGCCGGTCTTAACCGGTTCAGGTTCAACGGGTCCGCTTTCGCATCTCAGCCTATTAGGCCCCCCGAGGTATCCCCTTGGTAAACCGCGACGACGAAAGGAGCAAGAGGAGGCGCAGCGCCGTGCTGTGCCACAAATCTGCCTGCAACCGGGGGCGTCTTGGATACCCGCAAAATTCGGCCCATTTTCACGGGTTCACCACTTGTTAACCAACCTGCACCGCACGGTGCGTTAATCCCCCAAAGTGCGCCGAAACGGTGTACCGTGTGTGTACGCGCTGTGTACAGGCTGTGACTTTCGATTTCCCAGGGAAAAAAGGCGTTAACCGTGATTCATCGCGAACGAGGGGGAACAAGGGATAACACCCCCACCGACCGTTGCGCCTCTCTGCCCAGTGCGCCCAAATGCGCGACCTCGGTTACCGCAGATCATCAGCCTCACAGCGAACAATCCCGTGGATGCCATTTCTTGTTCGCCTCAGCGGTCATCGGATAGATTTTCTCAATAAAATTCTCATTATCTTATTATTTTTACTTGATTTTTTCCGTGATCTATTGTAACAATTACCCATACGCAAATTCAGGAGAAAGGAGCGCCCCTTGGGAGAACGCTAATCGTAATTCTATGCCTTGAGCTTGGCTTTATCTGGCTTGCAAACTTTTCGTTCGGTCTGCTCGCAGCACGCGACATGCCCCTCTGGCTCACCGCTTTCATGGTGATCGCCGTGGATCGAACGGTCACTCTCATCTCAACATGCGCCAAACATCGCAGGCAACGCCTGCGAGAATAGCTTGGCATCCGCAGCCGCGCTGTTTATCTGACACCTAGTCAGGAGAAGCCCATGTCGATCAACAGTTTTGGCCACCTATTTCGGTTTACCACATGGGGCGAAAGCCACGGACCCGCCTTGGGGGCAACCGTTGACGGCTGCCCACCCGGCGTGCCCTTGGAATCGGCGATGATCCAGCAGTGGCTGGATAAGCGCCGGCCCGGTCTGAACAAGAACACCACTCAACGACAAGAGGCGGACGAGGTCCGCATTTTGTCTGGCGTGTTTGAGGGGCAGACCACCGGAACACCGATCCAGTTGATGATCGAAAATACCGACCAAAGATCAAAGGATTACGGCGATATCGCCAACACCTTCCGCCCCGGTCATGCCGACATCACCTACCACCAGAAATACGGCATCCGCGATTATCGCGGCGGCGGGCGGTCCTCTGCCCGCGAAACCGCGTCCCGCGTCGCAGCGGGTGGTGTCGCGCGCGAGGCGATCCAAAAGGTCGCCCCCGGCGTGCAGATCAAAGGGTACATGACCCAGATGGGTGAAAAGCAGATTGATCGCTCCAAGGTTGATTGGTATCAGATCGACCAAAACGATTTTTTCTGCCCCGATGCGCAAGCGGCAGGGGAATGGAACGACTACCTTGCATGGCTACGCAAGGATGATCACAACTCTGTCGGCGCAATTATCGAAGTGGTCGCGCGTGGCGTCCCCGCCGGGATAGGCGCTCCCGTTTACGGTAAACTCGACACAGACCTTGCCGCAGCGATGATGTCCATCAACGCTGTCAAAGGCGTCGAAATCGGCGAAGGCATGGCCGCAGCCGCCCTCACAGGGCGCGAGAATGCGGATGAAATCTTTATGGGGCCCAACTGTCCGGAATATTCATCCAACCACGCTGGCGGCGTGTTAGGCGGGATCAGCACAGGACAAGACATCGTTGTGCGCTTTGCTGTCAAACCAACGTCCAGCATCCTAAGCCCGCGCAAATCAATCCGCATGGATGGAACCCCAACCGAAGTCGTCACGAACGGGCGTCATGACCCCTGCGTCGGAATCAGGGCCGTTCCAGTGGGCGAGGCGATGATGGCTTGTGTGATCCTTGACCACCTGCTGTTGGACCGTGGTCAAACGGGCGGTGAGCGCGGACAGATTGGGTAAGGCGGGACAAAACCCACCTTACGCCTTAGTTTTTTAGCTTGCGGCGGCGTTCAGCGCCACATCCATCAGGTTCTGAATGGCGCTGCGCGAGGTATTGGCAACATTACGGCCAAGCTCCTCAGCGCCACGCAGAACAACCAGTGTCGAACGGCGCGGGATGCGTAACTCTCTCGTCAAGGTAGCGCGGCGAAACTCATCCCAATCCACACGCACAAAGGTGACGTTCTCGCCATAGGCTGAATTGTCCGCCTTCAGTGCATTAATCGTGCGTTCCTGCGCGCGGCAGGTCGTGCACCAATCCGCTTGGAAACCAACAAAAACGGTTTCACCGGCGGCCAGACGTTCTTTCACAAGACCCGGCCTGTAATCCAGCGTTTCGGCTGACAGCGACACGGGCAGCGCGACCAAGGCAACTGCGGCAAGAAAGGTACGGCGAAACATTTGAGGTCTCCTAAGTTAGAAACGGACCGACAGGTCCTGAAGCCAGAACGGTAGGCGGTCCAGCAGCCAGATTTCTGCATATTTGTGCAGGTTGAAAAGCAGGGCAAGGCCCACAAGAAGGAAGATCGCCCCCATGATCGGGCGCGCCCGACCAGACAGGCCGCGCATCCAATCGCGTCGCTTGCTGATCGCGCCTTGCGCGCCATAGGCCAGCAATATGATGATGGTGGAAATGCCCAGCGCAAAGCTAAGCATCGTCGCAGCGGCCCACAGCAGGTTTTCACCAGCAGAAGCCAGCGCAATCGCACCCCCCAGTGTCGGCCCGACGCACGGCACCCAGACAGCGCCCAAAAGCACACCACCAAGGAACTGCCCCTTTAGACCACTGCGGTCGATCTGATCCATCCCAGTATCAGCGCGTTCCGAAAACCCAGCCGTCGCGGTGGCAAAGCGCGCGGAAAATCGCGGCACCAAAAGCACGATGCCAAAAACGATCATCAGCACAGCCCCGGCTTGGGTAATCATCTGATCATCAATGCCCAGCGCACGGCCAAATACCGCCACGGTCATACCCACGATGACAAAAGATAAACTCATCCCCGCCGCCAGCACCATAGGGCCCGCCCGCCCCGCTTGCAGGGCAGTGGCCAAAATGATCGGCAAAACCGGTAAGACGCAGGGGTTTATCAGCGTCAAAAGCCCAGCAAGATATCCAAGAATCAAATCCATTCTCGGGATGTAACACCAAACTCTATGACAGTGGCTCACATCATCGTGGGTGTTTGGATAGCTGCACAGCCAGAATGCCACCGGCAATGATCACAACGCCCACAAAATCTAAAATCCCCAGACGTTCGCCCAGAAAAATCGCTGCCACAGCGACACCCAAGAACGGATTTAGAAAATGGAAAGTTGACGCTTTAACCGCGCCGATCCGACCTACCAGTAGAAACCAAACCAAAGTGGCGGCAAGACCGGGAACCAGCGTGGTATAGGTAAAGGCGACAATCAATTGCCAGTTCCACGTGATCACTAGGGTTTCCAACATCATCGCCGGAACAAACAGAACAACGCTGCCCACCAGCATTTGCAAACCGACGATCATCAACACGTTCCCACCCGACGAGGCGCCCAAAACAGCCAGCGTCGCAACGGTCAGCGACACAACACCGATCACGCACAGGATCAATCCAAACGGATCAACACCGCCATGCAACCGCGATCCCATAATCAAAGCGACGCCAAGCATGCCAACCAAGAGCCCAAGAACACCCAAAAGACGAATGCGTTGACCCAAAAACAGCCAACCAACCAAGGCGACCAGCAACGGCATGGTAGAGGCGACAATCGCAGCAAGCGACGCCTCGATCGTTTGCATCGCGACAAAGTTCAAACCAAGGTAAAGCGCGTTTTGGCAAATGCCGAAAACAAGGACGCCAATCCATTGTTGCCGGTTCAGTCGCATGTTCTGACCCAAGGCCAATGCGATGCCAACACCGATCAGACCAGACACCAAAAACCGAAAGGAAAGGGCCGACAGCGGCGGCGCATATTCTACAATCACCCGCGCCGAAGTAAACGCAGACGACCACATCAGCGCAAAGGCAAGGCCCATCACAATCGCGCGCAGGTCCATCTTCTTTTCCTTGGTTAAAGTGGGGCACCTGAAACAAAAGGGGCCGCCCATTGGGCGACCCTTTCGAATATCTACAGCGACCGCAAGGTCGAACGATCTAGTCGTTAACGCTATCTTTAAGTGCCTTGGCGATTGTCATCTTAACAACCTTGTCAGCGTCCTTTTTGATCTGCTCACCGGTGGCTGGGTTACGGACCATACGCTCTGGGCGTTCACGGCAATAAATCTTGCCCACGCCCGGCAATGTCACGGCACCGCCGCCAGCGACTTCTTTTGTGATAATGTTAAGAAGTGAATCCAGTGCAGTGGCTGCACCTTTTTTGTCCAAGCCGGATTCGTCGGCTAGTGCAGTTACAAGCTGCGCTTTTGTCATTGGCTTTGCCATTTGCTGGTCTCCCTAGGTTATCAGCTCGCCCGATCTTGGGCCTCATTGCGCGTATTTAACGGTATGTTGTGCGCCACCACAACGGTTTGCGGTGATTTACGGGGGAAAAATTGCGACTTTTGCGCATAAATCGGCATTTTGCCCAATTAAAGGAAGGCCGTTTCTTCGAATGATCGCAACTTTCGGCTGTGAATCCGTTCAAGCGGCATTTCGCGAAGTTGCTCCATCGCCCGCACACCGATCATCAAATGGCGCGAAACTTGAGTTTTATAAAAATCAGAGGCCATCCCCGGCAGCTTTAGCTCACCATGCAACGGCTTATCGGACACGCACAGCAAAGTGCCATAAGGCACCCGAAACCGAAAACCGTTAGCAGCAATTGTCGCGCTTTCCATATCCAACCCAATCGCCCGCGATTGACTAAGGCGTTTGACCGGGCCGGAATGGTCCCGCAATTCCCAATTGCGGTTGTCAATCGTGGCCACAGTGCCTGTGCGCATGATCCGTTTCAGCTCATACCCTTCCAGCTTGGTAACCTCTGCAACGGCAGATTCCAGGGCGATTTGAATCTCAGCAAGCGCCGGGATCGGCACCCAGACCGGCAGGTCATCGTCCAAAACGTGATCTTCGCGCAAGTAAGCGTGTGCCAAAACGAAATCGCCCAACTGTTGCGAATTGCGCAAGCCCGCACAATGGCCAACCATCAACCACGCATGGGGACGCAGAACCGCGATATGATCCGTCGCTGTCTTTGCGTTAGAAGGACCAACGCCAATATTGACCAAGGTGATCCCGCCGCCGTCCGCACGCTTGAGGTGGTATGTCGGCATCTGCGGCAATTTTGACGGTGTCTCAATAACGGTATCCGCATCGGTGATTTCGACGTTCCCAGTGGATACGAAACTGGTGTAACCACTTTTGGGGTCGGCCAAAACCTGTCGCGCATAGGCTTCGAATTCCTCGACATAGAATTGGTAGTTCGTAAATAGAACATGGTTTTGAAAATGCTCTGGTGCGGTAGCAGTGTAATGGGCCAAGCGGGCCAGTGAATAATCCACGCGCTGCGCGGTAAACGGGGCCAATGGCGCCGCCCCATCCGGATAGGTAAAGGACGTCCCGTTAACGATATTGTCATGCGTGATTTCTAAGTCAGGCACATCAAAAACATCGCGCAACGAAAACGCCATCGCACCATCCTGCGGCACGGTCACATCGGGATCATTGGCAACAGCAAAATGCACAGGCATCGCCGTTTGCGACGGCCCGATCTGAACCGGCACCCCGTGGTTTTCCATCAACAAACAAATCTGTTGTTCCAGATAATTGGCAAATAAATCCGGCCGGGTGACTGTCGTCGCATAGGTCCCTGGTTCTGCAACGTGACCAAACGACAAACGGCTATCAGATTTCGTGTGGCTCGTCGTGATAAATCGGATTTCAGGGTAATAGGCCCTGAACGATGAGGTTGGCGCCCCGCTCGTCAACGCGCTTTCAAAATTGCGAGATAGAAAATTGACAGCAATTTTATAAAGCTGTTGCAGGCGTTCAACCGCTGCCTTGGCATCCGTAAACACTTCCCGTTCAGGCACCTCAGGGGATAGGACAGACAGCTTTGGTTCAGAATTCATTCAGGTGCCTCGAACAGTTCGGTTAATTCAAATTTCGTCACATCCACCAGCCCAAGGTCACTGATCCTCAGCTCGGGTATCACCACAAGCGCCAGCAGAGAATGTTGCATGTAGGCGTTATTCAGCGAACAACCACACTCAGCCATCGCTTGCACCATCTGGTCAGCCTTTGCAGCAACCTCTGCCGCTGGGCTGTCTGACATTAGACCCGCAATTGGCAATTCAACCAATGCCAGTTCTGCCCCGTCTTTCCAAACGGTAATGCCACCGCCAACCTCACCCAACCGATTGGCCGCCGCCGCCATCATCGCACGATCCGTGCCCACAACGATCATATGATGGCTGTCATGCGCTACGGTCGATGCAATCGCCATGCGCCCGGTATAGCCAAAGCCAGACACAAACCCATTCACGACATCGCCCGTGGCGCGGTGCCGTTCGACAAGGGCGATCTGGCAAACATCACCCTGCCCTTCGGCCAAACCGTCCCGCACAGGCAATTCCGCCGTCAGCGCCTTTGTTGGGGCCTGATTTTCCACGACACCAATCACCTTAGCCGTCACGCTGTTGGCCCCATCGGGGGCTGCAATTTCAAACTTCTGCGGCGTTAGGACGGCACCCAAATTCACAGTCTTGCGGGCGTGATCGGGCCAGTCCAGATGCGGGCATTCCGCCACCAGCTTACCGTCCTTGGCGACAGTCACGCCGCGGGCAATCACTTGTTCTATCGGCAAAGCCTTTAGATCAGAGGTCAGGATCATATCCGCGCGACGCCCGGGCGCGATAGATCCTAATTCCCGCTCCAACCCGAAATGGGTCGCGGTGTTGATCGTCGCCATTTGGATCGCGACCAGCGGATCACAGCCGCAGTCAATCGCATGGCGCACAACGCAGTTCATATGACCATCGTTGACCAATGTTCCGGCCATGCAATCATCCGTACACAAAATGAAATTGCGTGGATCAAGGCCCTTTTCCGTTACGGCGGTAATCTGGCTTTCCACATCATACCACGCAGACCCAAGGCGCATCATCGACCGCATCCCATTGCGCACACGCGCGATTGCGTCGGCCTCTGCGGTGCCTTCGTGATCATCGGCAGCGCCACCAGCAACATAAGCACTAAATGGGATGCCCTTATCGGGACTGGCATAGTGACCCCCGACAGTTTTGCCGGCGTTCATCGTCGCGGCCATCTCGGCCAGCATCTGGCTGTCACCATTGATCACACCGGGGAAATTCATCATCTCCCCCAACCCGATTATACCCGGCCAGGCCATAGCCTCGGCCACGTCCTCCGCACTAATCTCAAACCCTGTGGTTTCCAGCCCCGGCGCTGACGGCGCACAGGACGGCATTTGCGTATAAATGTTGATCGGCTGCATCAGCGCCTCATCATGCATCAGGCGCACGCCCTTCAGACCCAAAACATTGGCAATCTCATGCGGGTCGGTGAACATGGTTGTCGTGCCATGCGGAATAACAGCAGCGGCAAATTCTGCAGGTGTCAACATCCCGCTTTCAATATGCATATGCCCGTCGCACAAACCGGGGATCAGATAACACCCACCACCATCAATGACGCGGGTGTCGTCGCCAATACAATGGGATGCATCCGGCCCCACATAGGCAAACCGCCCGTTCGCCACAGCAACTTGCCAGTCTAACACTTCACGGCTTTGCACATTGACCAGCTGCACATTGCGCACAACAAGGTCCGCAAACGCACGCCCCGCAGCCACCGCCACAAGGTGCGACGCCGACTCAGCCCAAGATTTAATGTGATGTTCCATCCTCAAAATTGACACGGGCAGAACAGCGCTTCAAGACCCGTTATAGATTTGGGATATCCAAAGGCTTTTGATCCGGGTTCAATCGCACCACCGACAAATTCAGCGCCGCCGCCACAGTGACCCAAATCATATAAGGCACAAAGGCCAGCCCCGCGTATAAATCAAGCTGCCAATGAGTGATCAAACACCCAAGCACCGCCAACCAAAGGGCAGCCATGATCGGCAAAGACCCCTTAAGATTGCGCAGGCCAAAAAACACAGGCGTCCACAGCGTATTGATTGCAATCTGCGCGGCCCAGAACGCCATCGCGTATCCGTTGCCATCCAGCACGGCAACACGCGCACCCGCAAAGGCGATCAGCAAATAGATGGACGTCCAAGCGACGGGAAAAACCCAGTTTGGCGGAACCCAAGACGGCTTGTTCAGCGATTTATACCATTCCCCCGTTGGGAACATGGCCCCCGTCGCGGCGGCGGCAAACGTCGCGGCCAAAAAGATGCAGAATAGTAGAAAATCCATAAAAGACCCCTTTGTTAGGATCTTTATCTAGGGGATTGTGCAGGATTACCAGTGTTCGCCTCTTGCGCTGATAGATCCGCCAGAATGTCGATCAAGGCTTTGGCACGGTTCGTGTTGACGACCCGACGTCCAGCCGCATCCACCAAAAAGGTGACTTCCGTAAGCGGCGGTGCATACAGCGTCGCAGGCCGCGGCATCGCAAGGGTTGTTGCGGTTGATCCAATCGCCTGACCAAGCCAGATCATCTTTTGGCCTTTGCTGGTATGCGCCCGCTTCGTGATGCTGTCGAACCCTTGCTTGCGCACCTCTGACCCGATCCCGTCATAGATCAATCGCGCCGCCCAAATGCCCGTGCGCGCAGACAAGGGCAGCTTGCCAATCCCTGCTTCGGACCTTTGATAGAGCCTACGTGCCTCATCCAGCAATCTGCGCACCATGCGGCGAATTTCAGGGGTTGGATGTGGATCCGCCATAAAGGCATCAGGATCAATTCCCGCCTCTTCCAACCAATCAAGGGGCAGATAAATGCGCCCCGCGCGGGCATCTTCTCCCACATCGCGGGCGATATTGGTCAGCTGCATCGCAACGCCAAGATCACACGCCCGCGCCAAAGCGTCCGGATCACGTACCCTCATCAAAACAGCCATCATCGTCCCAACCGCGCTGGCCACCCGCGCCGAATAGGCGCGCACATCCGACAGGGTCGCGTAACGGCGTTCTTCTGCATCCCACGCCAGCCCTTCCAACAGGGCCTCGGGCAAGGCACGCGGCATGTCGAAATCCTCGACAATGGCGGCAAACAAGCGATCTTCTGGCGCGTCTTCGGGCAGGCCGGCATAGGCTTTGTCTAAACGGTCGCGCAGGCGCAAAACCGCGCGGGCCTTGTTGTCGCCTTCGTCCACTTCATCATCCGCCAATCGGCAGAACGCATATAGGGCAAGCGCTGGATCACGCACCTTGGCAGGTAACAGCTTTGATGCGGCATGAAACGACAATGACCCCGTGCGGATCACCTCGCGGCAATGCTGGATATCATCGGGGCGGATCATTCGGCGGCAATCTTTGTGACGCGATTCACGACGGGCGCATCGGGCACTAGCTTCCCCAGCACCTCTGCACTGGACACAACACCAGGTAGACCAGCACCCGGATGGGTCCCTGCCCCGACAAGGAATAATCCCTTTGCTTCCTCGCTCACGTTATGGGGGCGGAACCATGCGGATTGCAGAATGCGCGGTTCGATGGAAAAGCCTGCCCCATGGGGCGACAAATATCGATCACGGAAATCTTCCGGCGTCAGGATCACATCCGTTGTCAGATGATCCTCAAACCCTGGTATCAAGTCTTGCAAAACCTTCGCGACCTTTTTGCGATATTCCGGTGCTTCGGCTTGCCAATCGACAGGGTTCTTGCCGGCCAGATTTGGCACCGGGGAAAGGGCATAAAACGTATCATCCCCCTCCGGTGCGACGGTCGGGTCAGTCACAGACGGGCGATGCACATAAAGGGACATATCATCCGCCAAATGGCCCTTGATAAAGATATCGCGCAGCAATCCTTCGTAACGGGGCCCAGACATGATGGTGTGATGACCCACATCAGACCACTTGCCCTTTGTTCCTTTGGTCCCAAAATACCAAACAAACAAACCCATCGACCAACGGCGGCTGTCTAGCTTGCGATCGGTCCACCGTTTGCGGGGTTTATCTTTCATTAGGGTTTTGTACGTATGCCCGGCGTCAGCATTGCTCACCACCAACGGCGCGGCTAGGGTTTCCCCGTTTTGCAACGTCACACCCTGCGCGGCACCTTGGGCAACATCGATGTCCTTGACGACCTGACCAAGGCGAATGTCGCCACCTTGCTGGCGAATAACTTTTGCCATGGCATCGGCCATCGCTTGCACACCGCCAATGGCGTAATGCACGCCAAACGTGCTTTCCAAGTGACTAACAAGGGCATAAATGCTGGTCACATTCATCGGATCGCCGCCGATAAACAGCGGATGAAATGACAGCGCCATTTGCAAACGCGGATCCTTGACCCGTCGTTTCGCCAGCCCAAGGATAGATCGGTCAGCGCGAAGGCGGGCAAACTCAGGCAAGACCTTTATCGTCTCCCACGCTTTGTGCATCGGCTTTGCAACCATGCCTTCATAGCCAACGACAAATCGACGCTCGGCATCCTTCAGAAAACGCAGGTACCCTTTCAAATCACCGGGCGACAAACGCGACACTTCTGCGCGCATCCGTTCCTCATCGCCACAGGCTGAAAATGTTGATCCATCTGGCCAGCGGATTTCATAGAAAGGGTCCATAGGGCGCAGATCGACGTCTTTGTGAAAATCTCTTCCACAAGCGTCCCACAATTTTTCAAACACCTGAGGGACCGTCACAATCGTCGGCCCCAGATCGAATCGGTGCCCCTGTTGGCTGATCGACGACGCCCGACCACCCACAACATCCAGCTTATCCAGCACCGTGACCCGATATCCCTTCGCCCCAAGGCGCATCGCTGCGGCCAAACCGCCCAATCCTGCACCAATAACGATAGCTTTGTCTGCGTTTTGCGATGAATCCATCCAATAAGCTTAGCCATGTCAATCAAAGTTGACAATTACAAACGAGATTACTGCCAAAAACATTGCGTAAAATCAGAATTGTGTCAGAATAACTTTACACATTTCTCTAGGATGGACCGTGTCTCAAACCGTTAGTCTTTCGCTTTTTCGTTTCCGTGGACCTGTTGCTCGGACTTGGGCCTTTGGCATGATGGGTCTCGGCCGTCGTCCATTGAACCAAACACCCGATATCGGGTTTTGGAAACTATGCGGCTCCGGCGTCGGAGAAGGATTTACACCAACGACCTTTCCATCCGTCTTTGCCATTCTCGCAACATGGCCAGACCCCCACATCGCGCGGGAGCGGATCAAATACGCACCGATCTTTCAACGCTACCGCAACCACGCCGACGAAGATTGGTCCGTTTTTCTAACGCCGCGCACGTCGCGCGGGCAGTGGTCCGGGGAAACACCGTTCATGCCAGAACCGGGCACCGCCAACGGCCCACTCGCGGCCCTCACGCGGGCCTCGATCCGTCCCGGCATCCTGCGCCGGTTTTGGGGGCGTGTTCCCAGAATCTCCGACATGATCGGGCAAGATCCCAACGTCACATTCAAAATCGGCATCGGTGAAGTCCCGATGTTGCATCAAGTGACCTTTTCCATCTGGCCATCCGAACAAGCCATGGCCGGATTCGCCCGCACCGGCCCCCATGCTGATGCAATTCGCGCCGTCCGCAACGAAGACTGGTTCAAAGAAGAACTTTACGCCCGTTTCGAAATTCAATCCGATATCGGATCATGGGGCGGTCGTTCGCCGCTCCAAAATCTGGAGGCCGCATGACTCACCCCTTTCCATTCTCGGCCATCGTCGGCCAAACCGACATGAAACAAGCGATGATCCTAACGGCCATCGATTCCTCCATCGGTGGTGTCTTGGTGTTTGGGGATCGTGGCACAGGAAAATCAACCGCGGTGCGCGCGCTGGCGTCATTATTACCCGAAATTTCGATGGTGCAAGGCTGCCCTGTGAACAGCGCAAAACCCGGTGATGTGCCAGAATGGGCCGACCTTGAAACGCGCAACATAATCAAAGCACCAACACCTGTCGTGGATTTGCCCCTAGGCGCAAGCGAAGACCGCGTAACAGGCGCCTTGGATATTGAAAAGGCTCTCACACAGGGTAAAAAGGCGTTTGAACCCGGCTTACTGGCCAAGGCCAACCGCGGATACCTTTATATTGATGAGGTCAATCTGCTCGAAGACCACATCGTTGATCTGCTGCTGGATGTCGCTCAATCAGGTGAAAACGTGGTCGAACGCGAGGGGCTGTCGATCCGCCACCCTGCCCGCTTTGTGCTTGTCGGCTCCGGCAACCCCGAGGAAGGGGAGCTACGGCCCCAACTTCTCGATCGGTTTGGCCTGTCGGTCGATGTTGCCAGCCCAAAGGACATTGCAACCCGTGTCGAGGTCGTAAAACGCCGGGATG
Source organism: uncultured Paracoccaceae bacterium (assembly GCA_937922155.1). Lineage (GTDB taxonomy): Bacteria > Pseudomonadota > Alphaproteobacteria > Rhodobacterales > Rhodobacteraceae > Cognatiyoonia. The sequence continues at coordinate 23,379 of CAKZVL010000136.1, forward strand.
CGTTTGAGACAGATACAGCCGCGTTTCTGCTGCGCTGGCAGGCCGAAGACGCGAC
>CAKZVL010000137.1 GCA_937922155.1 uncultured Paracoccaceae bacterium
CTCGACTTTGCAATCGTTGGCGAAACCCTTGCCGAAGACCGGTTCCTGATCATGCACAACGGTGAGGTGAAAGCAGACCTGCCATTGTCAAAACTCTCCTCCACCGCCCCCGAATACGACCGCCCATGGGTGGCCACGCCAGCTGTTGCGACCTTTGACGAAGATATAAACGTTGACCCAATCGACGGCCTACGCAGCCTGATCAACAGCCCCAACTACGCCGCCAAATCCTGGGTCTATGAACAATACGACAGTCAGGTCATGGGGGATACTTCTGTCATCCCCGGCACCGGGGCGGGCATCGTGCGTGTGCATGGCACGACCAAGGCATTAGCCTTCACCAGCGACGTGACCCCGCGCTATGTCAAAGCCAATCCCGTGATGGGCGGCAAACAAGCCGTGGCCGAAGCCTATCGCAATCTCACCGCCGTCGGGGCGGTGCCCTTGGCGACCACCGACAATATGAATTTCGGGAACCCCGAAAAGCCAGAGATTATGGGGCAATTTGTCGGTGCCATCCAAGGCATTGGTGAAGCTGTCAAGGCACTCGATATGCCAATCGTTTCCGGCAATGTCTCGCTCTATAATGAAACCGATGGTCAGGGCATCCTGCCCACGCCGACAATCGGTGCAGTCGGCCTTATCAAAAACCTAGACGACATGATCGCCGGCACATTGCAAGACGGTCACATCCTGTTGCTTTTGGGTGAAACCGCTGGGCACCTTGGTCAATCCGCGCTGCTGGCCGAACATTTCAACCGCTGTGAAGGCGACGCACCAACAGTCGATTTGGCCCTTGAGGCGCGCAACGGCAACTTCATCCGCGCCCATCACGCAATGATTGCCGTCTGCACCGACCTCTCTGACGGTGGTTTGGCGTTGGCCGCCTTTGAACTGGCAACGCAGGCCCAAGTGGGGATCAGCATCGACAGCGATAACACGGGCACACTCTTCGGCGAAGACCAAGCGCGCTACCTGATCGCGTGTAATTTCGACCAAGCTGAAGCCTTGATGATGGAGGCTGGACGCGATGGCGTGACACTCGAAATGATCGGCAAAGCCGGCGGCGATCACGTCACCTTTGGCACGGCGAGCGCGCCTTTGTCCGACCTTACGCAGACCTATCAGACCGCCTTTGCCGCCGCCGTCGCCTGATGGGGACACAGATCAACCTCGACACTTGGGCGCGGCGTGAAACATATCATTGGTTTCGCGCGTTTGAGCAGCCGCATTACGCCATCACCTGCCGGATTGATGTCTCCCACCTGATGAAAAAACGGGACCAGCAAAACCTATCCACCTTCCGCTCAAGCCTTTGGGCGATTGGCAAGGGCCTATATGACGTCCCCGCCCTGCGGCTCCGGTTCAAAGGCAACGTGATTACCCAATATGAAACCGTAAACATGTCACCACCGATTGATGCCGGGGATGGCAGCTTTCGCTATTGCTACATCCATTGGGAACCAGACTTCTCAACCTTCGATGAACGTGCGCAAGCCATTATTGAACAAACGAAATCCTCAACAACACTAGATGCAGTCACTGATCAAGACGACGTGGCGTTTCTGTCCTGCCTCCCGTGGCTTAACTATACCAGCCTCGACAACGCACTGCCAGGCGCCGAGGATTGTATTCCGCGCATCAGCTGGGGCAAAATCGTGCCCAGTCAGACAGGTTTTGACATGGCCATGACTTTGCAGGTCCACCACGCGCTTGTGGATGGGCGGGATGTCGGGCACTTCTTTGACGCAACCCAATCGGCCTTTAACGCGCTTTAGGATCATCTTGCTCCAAATACTCCCGCCGGAGGCGGCACGCCCTTGCCCCAAGCGTCACGCGATCATAGATTAAGCGCAAACAGAACAAAGGAACGCCCATGGCCATCACCGCTCAAGAGATTGAAAGCCTATTGCGCGAGAGCTTTCCAGATGCGCAGATCATCGTGCAGGGCGACGACGGCGCTCATTTCGCTGCTGAAGTGATCGACGCGAGTTTCAAAGGCCAAAACCGGGTTCAACAACAACGCGCGGTTTATGCCGCGCTCAAGGGCAAGATGGACGGCAGCAACGGCGAACTACACGCGCTTGCCCTCACCACCAAAGCCCCCGACTAGGGACTCAGATTTTTACAAAAATCTGCCGCATTTTTTTGGCCAAAGAAATGGCCCCCGACCAAAGGATCAAACAATGACCACCCAAGACCAGATCAAAGAGACTGTGACAAAGAACGACGTTGTCTTGTTCATGAAAGGGACGAAATCCATGCCGCAATGCGGTTTTTCCTCAAAAGTCGCGGGCGTTCTGAACTTTATGGGCGTTGAATACGAAGACGTGAACGTTCTGGCGGACGAAAATATGCGTCAGGGCATCAAGGACTACTCAGATTGGCCAACCGTCCCACAGCTTTATGTCAAAGGTGAGTTTATCGGTGGCTGTGACATCGTCACTGAAATGACCTTGTCTGGCGAATTGGACACCATGCTCGCCGACAAAGGCGTCGCCTTTAATGCAGAAGCGGCTGACAAAATTCGCGAAGCAAACGCTTAAGACTCGCGTTGCGTGACTGCACAAAAGGCGGCTTAACCCGCCTTTTGTTCCACAATCTCGGCCAAGGCTTCGGCGCGGGATGCAAGATCGTTCAACCCTTCGGCCATCGACAACGGTAACACTGCCGCCCCTGACGTCGCAGCACCCGCCGCAGCTGCGGTTGTTGTTTCCAGCGTATCAATCCGCGCTTGCAGCTGCGCCATACGATCATCGGCTTGGCGGACTTTGTCTTCCAAAACGGCCGTTTTATCCGCCAACATCAACCCGGCCATCAAAAGCATCCGGGTTTCTGGCATGCGACCAATTTGACTGGTCAGTAGCTGTGCTTCTTCATTCAACATCGCCGCGGCAGAGTGCAAATAATGCTCTTCGCCTTCCTGACAGGCCACCTCAAACGTGCGGCCACCAATTGCGATTTCAACTTGCGGCATCTTAAGCCTCCTCAACGATTGGTTTCAGATCCGCCAAAATCGCGTCCAGCTCTGCGCGATCCGCGCTGCGCTGCGCTTGCAGGGCATCGACCTCGGCCATCAGCGCTTTGTTGATCAACTCTGGCTCTGCGACACCGGCGCTTGCGGCGCTGCGCAATTGCGCGCTCAAGTCACGCAAATCCGCGTTCACAGCGCGCAGCCGTTGTAATTCGCCATCCAACTCCGCCATTTGGCGGGACTGCGCATCAACCTGACTTTGCAACGGTGCGGTGGCGGTGTCTTGGCGTTCAGACAAAACGCGCAGACGTTCCTGCAATTGCGCATTCACCATCCGCTCATCTTCAAGTTGGGTGTTAAGTGCGGCAAGGTTATCAGCCGCCTCACCCGACGCCGCATCATCGCCAAGACGATCTACGCCCACACGAATGCGGTCTAGCGCTGCGGCCAATCGGCTTTCGAGCGTTGCATAATCCCTCATGCCCCTGTCCTTTTCCCTCTGCGCCGCGCTTGGGGGCGCGGGCCAATCGTTCCTACCATGATCATGCGATCTTTTGGCCAATCGACCAAGGCGCACGACGAATCGTCCCTTGTCTCATAACACTATGACATCTCTCTCGGCCTCGCAAACCGAACCAATTCAATATGATCAGAGACTTAGCAGGCAGAGTTCATCTGCCGCTTGATCCTGACCGCCTGCCTGCTATGACCTGCACAACTTTAACAACTCAGCAATAGGACAGACCCTTGGATATAGCCGCCCTGCGCAAATCGCACCCCGACCACTGGATGAAAGCCGCGGCCATTCGCACGCTGACCTTGGATGCCGTTGCAGCCGCCAATTCTGGACATTCCGGCATGCCCATTGGCATGGCCGATGTCGCAACCGTTCTGTTTCAAAACCATCTTGTGTTTGACCCCAAAGCGCCGGATTGGCCGAACAGAGATCGCTTTATCCTTTCTGCCGGTCACGGCTCTATGTTGCTTTATTCTCTGCTGCATCTGACGGGCTATCCAGAGATGACGTTGCAACAGCTCAAGGATTTTCGCCAATGGGGCGCGATCACGGCCGGTCATCCGGAATTTGGCCATGCACCAGGGATTGAAACGACAACCGGTCCTTTGGGCCAAGGCATTGCGAACTCCGTTGGCTTTGCCATCGCTGAGGAAATCCAGCGCGCGCGCTACGGCAAAAATATCATCGATCACATGACCTATGTCATCGCGGGCGATGGCTGCCTTATGGAGGGCATCAGCCACGAGGCGATTGGCCTTGCAGGTATGCAAAAGCTGTCCAAGCTTTGCGTCTTTTTTGACGACAACAACATCACCATCGACGGAACCGTCGATATTGCCGATATCACGGATCAGCCTGCGCGATTTGCAGCAGCCGGTTGGCATGTGCAGGCCATTGATGGTCACGACCCGGTCGCAATTGATGCCGCAATCAAGGCTGCCAAAGCGGATCCCCGCCCGTCGATGATCGCGTGTAAGACGCACATTGCACTGGGGCACGCGGCGCAAGATACGTCTAAAGGGCACGGTGCCCTGACCGATCCTGATCAGCTAAAAGCCGCAAAAGACGCCTATGGCTGGCCGCATGGCCCTTTCGAAATTCCAGCGGATATCAAGACCCAATGGGAAGCGATGGGCGAGCGTGGAACTGCGGCCCACGCAGAGTGGAAGAAGCGATTTGGCAACATGTCGGCGTCCAAACAGGCGGAATTCTTGCGCGCGCTCAAAGGGGAAGCGCCCAAAAAGCTCACCAGCGCCATTCGCGCCTTCAAGAAACAGATGTCAGCGGATGCCCCCAAAATGGCCACCCGCGCCAGTTCTGAAAAAGCGCTGACGGTGATCAACCCGATCTTGCAGGAAACTGTTGGCGGGTCTGCCGATCTGACTGGGTCGAACAATACCAAGACGGCGGATATGGGCGTGTTCCACCCCAACAATCGCAAAGGACGCTATATCTATTACGGCGTGCGCGAACACGGAATGGCGGCCGCGATGAATGGCATCGCATTACATGGCGGCGCGCGTGCCTATGGTGGCACGTTCATGTGCTTTACCGATTATGCCCGCGGCGCGATGCGCCTGTCTGCCCTGATGGGCGTGCCTGTGACCTATGTTATGACACACGACAGCATCGGCCTTGGCGAAGACGGGCCAACGCACCAACCTGTCGAACACCTTGCAATTTCTCGTGCTACACCAAATTGCAATGTCTTCCGCCCAGCGGACGCAGTGGAAGTGGCCGAAGCATGGGAATGCGCGCTGACGGCTGACAAGACGCCTTCTGTCTTGTCCCTATCGCGTCAAGGCCTGCCCACCGTCCGCATAGACCACAAAACCAAGAACCTGACAGCGCAAGGCGCTTATGTTCTGGCGGAATCTGATGGAAAGCGCCGCGCGATCCTCATCGCCACAGGCTCTGAAGTGGAAGTCGCGCTGAAAGCACGCGATCTTTTGCAGGCTGACGGGATCGGTACACGGGTTGTGTCGATGCCCTGCATGGAACTGTTCGCAAGCCAAGACGAAGCCTATCGCAAGCGGGTGTTGCCTGCGGGACCCGTGCGTGTCGGCATTGAGGCTGGCGTCCAAATGGGCTGGGATCAATGGCTGCTGGGTGAGCGTGGCAATGCCAAGAAAGCGGGCTTTATCGGCATGGACAGCTTTGGCGCATCCGCCCCGGCTGGCACCTTGTTCAAAGAATTTGGCATCACCGCAGAGGCCACAGCCGCCAAGGTAAAAGACCTGCTTGGCTAGACATTATAGTTCCGGGGCGTATCAGGCGCCCCGGATACACTCCATCAGGCAAGGCCCAGCTTTGACCAGATGGGCGCAATAACGCGCGTGCCAATCGGGATCAAAACGAACCCCACGGCCAGCCCGACAATCCCATCAATTATCGCCGTCACTGCCCATTTGGCAAACCCTGCGCCAGTGGACAGACCTGCGGCCACGGCTTCAGCCAAATGCTTGATCGCCTCATACGGCCAGGCCCAGATGTGGGTTACTTCAAGCCCGTGCAAAATGATCGACCCGCCGACCCACAACATCGCAGCCGTACCCACGACGGACAGAAACGTCATAAACTTAGGCATTGCACGCACCAACCAACGACCAAAGGATTGCGCCGCTGCCGTTTTCGAATTTGCAGCCATCCAAAGGCCGACATCATCCATTTTCACAATAAGGGCGACCGACCCATAAACGGCCAGCGTCACAGCGATACCAACAACCGCCAGCGTCACGGACTCAAGCCAGAACGATGCAGCTGGGATCGCCGCCAGACTGATCGTCATGATTTCAGCGGACAGGATAAAGTCGGTCTTGATGGCACCTTTGACGCGCGATTCCTCTAACTGAGCGGCATCGCCAACGACTTCTTCTACTTTTGCATGGCTATCGTGGTGCGGGATCAGCCAATGATATATCTTTTCAGCTCCCTCAAAACACAGGTAACAGCCGCCCAGCATAAGCAGATAGGTAATCACCCCCGGCGCCAAAGCATTGAGCAAAAGCAAGAGCGGCAACAGCACGATGATTTTGTTGAAAAGCGACCAACGGGTAATGCGCCAAATGATCGGCAGCTCCCGCTTGGCATCTAAACCGGCCATATATTTGGGCGTCACTGCCGCATCATCAATGATGATCCCAGCCGTCTTAGAACCGGCTTTTGCCGCCATAGAGGCCACATCATCGACACTTGCCGCAGCCGTCTTTGCAATCGCTGCAACATCATCCAATAGGGCTAAAAGTCCGCTCATCTTCACTCCACCGATTCGATCTAAGGGCTGAAACTGCCACGTTGACCATTTGGCGACAACGCTCAACGTTAGCGCAATCACAACGATACAATCCGCCCTTTGTTACCGCTAACGTTGACTGTTTGCGATAACATACTGACTTAAAACACTTTTCCCTTCTCGCATGCAAGAATACCACGGTATACGCGCAACGAAGGCAATGAAAAGGTTTAAGCGTATGACGGTCACTTTGGGTATTAATGGTTTCGGCCGCATCGGGCGATGCACGTTGGCACATATCGCAGAGGCCGCGCGCAACGACGTTCAAGTCGTCAAAATAAACGCAACTGGTCCCATTGAAACCAACGCGCATCTTCTGCGTTACGACAGTGTGCATGGTCGCTTTGGCGGTGATGTCACCGTAAAGGACAATACAATCGACCTTGGCCGCGGCCCGATCCAAGTGATGTCCACTTATGAACCCAAAGACCTAGACTGGTCCGGCGTAGATGTCGTTCTGGAATGCACCGGACAGTTTAACGACGGCGAAAAATCCAGCGTTCATCTGGATCAAGGCGCTGGAAAGGTGCTGATTTCCGCGCCCGCCTCTAACGTGGATCGCACCGTTGTCTATGGTGTAAACCATCGCGACCTGACAGCAACAGAGCGTTTGGTGTCAAACGGATCTTGCACCACCAACTGCCTTGCCCCGCTTGCCAAAGTGCTGAACGACGCCATCGGGATTGAGCGCGGCATCATGACGACCATTCACAGCTATACAGGCGACCAACCCACGCTTGACCGCCGCCATAGCGACCTTTACCGCGCGCGCGCTGCCGCCATGGCGATGATCCCAACCTCTACCGGGGCCGCCAAAGCCTTGGGCGAAGTGTTGCCGGAAATGGCAGGAAAGCTAGACGGCACCGCAATTCGCGTGCCAACACCCAATGTTTCTGCCGTAGACCTCACGTTTGAGGCGGGCAAATCCGTGACCGTCGATGAGGTCAACGCCATCGTCGCAGAAGCAGCCAGCGGCTATATGGGTATGGTGATGTCTTATGATGAAGAGGCGAAAGTCTCGATCGATTTCAACCACACGACACAATCGTCCATCTTTGCCCCCGAACAAACCAAAGTTATCGGCGGGCGCACCGTGCGCGTTTTGGCATGGTATGACAATGAATGGGGATTTTCGTCGAGAATGGCGGATGTAGCTGCAGCCATGGGGCGACTGCACTAAACCTCGTCCGTTAAATTTCAGTCTCGCCGGAAAGGGTTTGTCGTATCGCCAAGCTCACTGTCCCGACAGCGCTTCGATTTGCCCTTCCCCACTCGCCAAATCAATCGGCGCGCGTTACACCGAGCCTATGACAAATTCCCTCGCCCTATGGCTGCTCGGCCTGATCGCCTGCTTTTTCCTTTTGGACTATTTCGTCTTTGGCTGGGAATCCTACATCTTCTTGTTTCGCAAATTCATTGACCTGATAAACTGGCTGGCCTTCTGGCGTTAAGCTTGGCCCGCTCAGGCTTATCTGGTTGACCTTTTGCCATAAATCGCAATGTTAGCGCCAACATTGGCGCGAGCCATCACTTTTCTATTGGAGAACTGAAATGTCAGTCAAAGTCGCCATTAACGGATTTGGTCGGATTGGTCGTAACGTCTTGCGTGCAATCATTGAATCAGGTCGCACAGATATCGAAGTCGTCGCAATCAATGACCTTGGCCCAGTTGAAACCAACGCGCACCTTTTGAGATTTGATTCTGTCCATGGACGTTTCCCGGCGACTGTCACAACCACTGAAACAACAATCGATGTTGGGCGTGGCCCGATCAATGTGACCGCGATCCGCAATCCAGCTGATCTGCCGTGGTCAGACGTGGACGTGGTTCTGGAATGCACCGGGATCTTTACGAGTAAAGAAGCCTGCCAAGCGCATTTGGACAACGGATCTTCGCGCGTGCTTATCTCTGCTCCCGGTAAAGGTGCTGACAAAACCATTGTCTTTGGCGTGAACGATAATGTCCTGACATCCGACGACATCGTTGTATCCAACGCGTCTTGCACCACGAACTGCTTGTCCCCTGTGGCCAAGGTGTTGAACGACGCTGTTGGCATCAACAAAGGCTTTATGACGACGATCCACAGTTATACGGGAGACCAGCCAACACTGGATACGATGCACAAAGACCTCTACCGCGCACGCGCGGCGGCCATGTCGATGATCCCAACCTCCACCGGGGCGGCAAAGGCTGTCGGTCTGGTTTTGCCAGAACTCAACGGAAAACTTGACGGTGTCGCGATCCGCGTACCTACACCCAATGTTTCTTGCGTCGATATGACATTTGAAGCGTCCAAAGCCACAACTGTAGAAGAGATCAACGCCGCCATCATCGCGGCGGCTGATGGCCCCCTAAAGGGCGTGCTTGGCTACACTGACCTGCCAATGGTTAGCATTGATTTCAACCATGATCCGCATTCGTCTGTGTTCCATTTGGACCAGACCAAAGTACTGGATGGCAACATGGTCCGCATCCTAAGCTGGTACGACAATGAATGGGGTTTCTCAAACCGGATGTCAGACACAGCGGTTGCGATGGGACGGCTAATCTAAGTCAAAATTGTGGTGGCTTGGTGTCATTGTATCAAGCCACCGAATAGTCTGTTTAGTATCATTATTGGCGGATAGCTGCTACGTATCCCGCGGGGGCGCAGGATAAGGTACGTTATCATGACGCCGATAAAAACTATCTTGTTTACGAGTTCATTTGTTTGCAGTGCAACGTTTGCATCTGCCGCTACTATATCACCAATGGTCAACGGCGTTGTAATTGACGCACCGATGATCGCTTCGCAGAACGGCATCGAAAGTCGCGATGTTGTGACTGCGTTCAACGAAGTTGTTAACTTCTCTTTGCCAAGCCGACTAAACCTCGCAGACGGTGTTCAACTGCAGCGTGGGGATCGGATCGACAGCCATATGTTCTTCTTTAGTCGCGGTGACGGCAGCACCGAAAGGCCGCTTGATGAGATATCAGCGATCTTTGAAATGTCTGAAAGGATCCTTGGAATTATCCGGGGGCAAGGTGGCCTGAACCGAACCGACGCCATACTCGGCGCGGCTAACACGACGTACGAACAATTCGATGGTCGCGGTTTGCGCCAGTCAGACGTCATATCACTCACCAGTCCGTTTTCGTTTGAGGCTGACCTCAAGAATTCGCAACCCGGTGACTGGTTTCGCGTGATCACCGTCACCTCAATTCCCGTCCCAGCCGGAGCCCCGCTCATGCTGGCCGGTCTTGGAGCCTTTGGGTTGATGCGGCGAAAGTCGCAGTAAGCCTAAACACTGCAAATGGCCGTCCTCCGGGGCGGCCATTTTCTTTAGCTGACGGATGTTAGTCGCGCCTTCATAGCAGCCATCACCGCTGGGGTCACAAACTGGGACACATCGCCGTCAAGGCGCGCGATCTCTTTCACCAGTTTGGAGGCAATCGCCTGATGCTGTGCTTCGGCCATTAGGAACACGGTTTCCACACTGTCATCCAGTACCCGGTTCATACCCACCATCTGAAATTCGTATTCAAAATCCGCCACAGCGCGCAAACCGCGAATAATGGTCGCGGCGCCAACATCCTTGGCGCAATTGATCAACAGGTTTTCAAACGGATGCACCACGATCTCGCAGCCCGTTTGCTGTTCCAACGGGCCAACCTCATCCTCGATCATCGCGACTCGTTCTTCTAGGCTGAACATCGGCCCCTTGTCGCGATTGATTGCAACACCGATGACCAAACGGTCCACCAGCGACGCGCCCCGACGAATGATGTCGAGATGCCCTTTGTGAATTGGATCAAACGTCCCAGGATAAAGGCCAATACGCATTTGGTGCCCCTTTGTCAGTCTGGCGGCACGCAATCTTATTATACAGCCGGATGCAAGGGCCTAGTGCCCCATGATCATACCTTCAAGCGCATCTTTTTCCATCGACAACTCCGCAAGGCGGGCTTTTACGACGTCCCCAATCGAAATTAGACCGATCATTTTATCATCTTCCAGAACGGGCATATGGCGAAACCGGCCCGTCGTCATCATTTCCAAAACTCTGTCTGCTGAATCCTGCGGTGTGCAGGTCACCAGTTTAGACGTCATCATTCCTGACACCGTTTCTGTCATAACACCGACCCCCCGTTTGCCCAGCTCGCGTACGATATCGCGCTCTGACAAAATACCATCTAGCGATGCCCCATCTTTTGATACAACCACAGTCCCAATCCGCTTGTTTGACAAAAGATTCGTGGCCTCTGCCACCGTGGCATCCGGCGTAACAGATATGACCCCAAGGTCCGGTTTGGATTTCAAGATTTGTTGGACGAGCATGATTGTCCCTCCTTAATAGCCCCTCAGCTAAGCCCAGCGTCACCCAGTCAACCCACATCTGTCAAGGATTGAAGCCGCGCAACTTCAGCGCGAACGCCGCTGACAAGAGCCCGCGCAAAGGCTTCCAGCCGCTCTGATGAACGATCCGACGTGTGGCGCACCAGATAAAAGGCCCGCGTCAACGACACTTCATCGGTCAATACACGATGCAAATCCGGGGCAGACGGCAAAGCAAAATCATGCACGACACCAACCCCGCGCGTTTGACGCAGCATTTGCAGCTGTACAGACACGGAATTGGACGCAAGCTGCACCCCGCCATCCGCAATCCCGCCAAGGTAGTCGAGCGCACGATCAAAGATCATATCTTGGATATAGCCAACCACTGGCAGCCCCTGCAGATCCTTGACCGTTTTGAGGGGCGGCATGTCCCGACGCATCGCCAGATGCAATTGATAGTCGCAAATTTTTTCAAGCGTCAATCGGCGCGCCTCTGTCGGGCTGACCGTGATTGCCATATCCGCTTCTCGGCGCGATAGGTTGACCGTGCGTGGTAGGGCAAGCACTTGCACCTCCAACCCCGGATTGCGGGCTTGGATTTCGGCACAAACCTGGGGCAGCAAAAAATTGGCACACCCATCCGGTGCACCTATTCGGATCTGCCCGGTCAACCCACTGCCCGAGGCTGGGCTTGGATTGAACGCGCGCTGCATCTGCGCCTCCACATCCTGCGCCTCTTCCAACAATCGCTGACCACGATCCGTCAGCACATAACCTTGCGAGGATTTCACAAAAAGCGCCGCGCCCAAATCTGCCTCCAACCGACTAATGCGGCGACTAAGGGTGGAGGCATCCATGCGCAGAACAGGAACCGCCCCTGAAAGGCTCTCTGCGCGGGCCACGGCAAGGAAAAGGCGCATATCGTCCCAATTGGCCATTTTGCCCCTCCTTTGGTGTACCGGTTGTGTACGCCGTGTGCACAGGTTGAACGCATGCATTTTTGCAAAGCGTATTTGTAATAATTGGACTTCCTGCCACAAAAACGCAAGGCTACATTGGCAAGCAACAGATCTGGAGGATCCCATGCAAGAGCTGACCCATTACATCAACGGCGCCCACGTCAAAGGCACGTCCAAACGCTTTGCCGACGTCTTCAACCCTGCCACGGGCGAGGTGCAGGCCAAGGTGCCGCTTGCCAGCGTAGAGGAAGTCTCACATGCTGTTGAGGTTGCTCAAGCAGCCCAAATCGCATGGGGTGCCGTAAACCCACAGCGCCGCGCCCGCGTGATGATGGCCTTTGTCGGCCTGCTCAACCGCGATATGGACAAACTTGCGGAGGCCCTGTCCCGCGAACACGGCAAAACATTTGTGGATGCCAAAGGCGACGTGCAACGCGGCCTTGAGGTGGTGGAATACTGCATCGGTGCCCCGGAAATGCTCAAAGGTGACTACACCGACGGCGCAGGGCCCGGCATCGATATGTATTCGATGAAACAACCCCTCGGCGTCACCTGCGGGATCACGCCCTTCAACTTTCCCGCGATGATCCCGATGTGGATGTTCGCCCCTGCCATTACCTGCGGAAACGCCTTTATCCTCAAGCCATCCGAACGGGATCCATCTGTCCCCCTGATGCTGGCAGAACTCATGGAAGAAGCCGGCCTGCCCAAAGGCATCCTGCAAGTCGTAAATGGCGACAAAGTGGCCGTGGACGCCCTGCTCGAAAACGAGATCGTGCAATCGGTCGGCTTTGTCGGCTCCACCCCTATCGCGGAATATATCTATGGCAAAGGCTGCGCACACGGCAAGCGGGTGCAGTGTTTCGGCGGGGCCAAGAACCACATGATCGTGATGCCCGACGCGGATATGGACCAAGCCGCAGACGCGCTGATCGGGGCCGGTTACGGCGCGGCCGGTGAACGCTGCATGGCCATCTCAGTTGCGGTGCCAGTGGGCGACGAAACCGCGGATCGTTTGATCGAAAAGCTGGTGCCGCGGATCGAAGCGCTCAAGGTCGGTCCCTACACAGCTGGCGAAGATGTCGACTATGGCCCTGTGGTCACCGCCGCGGCCAAGGCCAACATCGAACGCCTCGTCCAAACCGGCATCGACCAAGGCGCAAAGCTGGTCGTAGATGGACGCAATTTCAACCTACAAGGCTATGAAGATGGCTTTTTTGTTGGGCCACATCTGTTTGATAACGTCACCAAAGACATGGACATCTACAAATACGAAATCTTCGGCCCTGTCCTGTCGACCGTGCGTGCGCAATCTTACGAAGAAGCGATCGGTCTTGCGATGGATCATGAATACGGCAACGGGACTGCAATCTTCACCCGCGACGGCGATGCGGCGCGCGATTTTGCCAGCCGGATCAATGTGGGCATGGTCGGGATCAACGTGCCGATCCCTGTGCCTCTTGCCTATCATACCTTTGGCGGCTGGAAAAAATCCGTCTTTGGCGACCTCAACCAACACGGGCCGGATGCGTTCAAATTCTACACACGCACCAAAACCGTCACAGCGCGCTGGCCTTCTGGCATCAAAGAGGGCGGCGAGTTTAATTTCAAACCAATGGAATAAACGGCACAAGACAGGCAGCGACACCGCCGCCTGTCTATGTCACCCCCTGCTTGAACGACGCAAATTGTTGTATCATCTTGCCAAAAATACTCCCGCCGGAGGCATCCCACCTCTCAACCAAAGTGAGCCCGCTGATGACTGACATCGATATCCGCATTGAGGGTCGCGCAGGCCGGATAACACTCAATCGGCCGGACGCACTTAACGCGCTGACCCATCAAATGTGCCTTGATATCGACGCGGCCTTGATCAACTGGCACGCAGCCGACATCGATCTTTTGATCATCGATGCAACAGGGGACAAAGCCTTTTGTTCCGGCGGCGACATCGCGCAGATGTATGCCACCGGAACCGCTGGCGATTTTGATTATGGCCGTGGGTTTTGGCGCGACGAATACCGCATGAACGAACGGCTATTCGATTTCCCCAAACCTGTCGTGACGTTCTTGCAAGGCTACACGATGGGCGGCGGTGTTGGCGTGGGCTGTCACGGCTCCCACCGGATTGTCTGCGAGGGAAGCCAAATCGCACTGCCCGAATGTTCCATCGGCTTGGTCCCCGATGTGGGTGGCTCCCTTTTGCTGGCGCGCGCGCCGGGGCGCATGGGTGAATATCTGGGGACAACCGGCGCAAGAATGGACCCGGGGGATGCGATCTATGCAGGTTTTGCAGATTATCACATCGACCAAGACAAATGGCAGAACCTCAAACAAACCCTGATCAAAACCGGCGATGTCAACGCGGTCGACGCCGCCGCATCGCCGATCCCCGAAAACACATTGAAAGACCTGCAACCTTGGGTCGAGGAATATTTCGCAGGCATGACCTTTGGCGACATCTTTCGCGGCTTGCCCAAGGATGGCATGCCCAAATCCTTTGCCCGAAACGCGCCCTTGGCCATGGCTGTCGCTGTAACCATCATCCGGCGCGCAAGGGGGACAGACAACATCCGCTCCGCCCTGGAACAAGAATACCGCTATACCCATCGCGCCATGGAACAAGGCGACTTTCTCGAAGGCATTCGCGCCGCGATCATCGACAAAGACCGCAATCCAAAATGGGCCCATGCAAGCCCTTTGGACGTCAAAGAATCCGACGTCTACAACATGACCAAACACCTCGGGCCTGATGCCCTCAAATGGGAGGACACCCCGTGAAAATAGGATTTATTGGCCTTGGCAATATGGGCGCCCCAATGGCGCGCAATTTGGTTGCAGTAGGCCACGACGTGGCGTGTTTTGACGTCGCCGCACACCCTGAAGATCTGACAATTCTCGGCTCAGCTGCAGAGGCCGCAAAGGGTGCCGACGTGGTCATCACCATGCTGCCCAACGGTGACATTTTACGCGCTGTGGCGGGCGAAATTCATCCCGCAATGCGCCCTGGTGCGGTGCACCTGGATTGTTCAACGGTGGATGTAGACAGCGCAAGGAACGTCGCTGAAGCCGCTGAACACGCAGGGCTTTCTGCCATCGACGCACCCGTGTCAGGCGGCATCGGCGGAGCCGCGGCGGGAACGCTGACCTTTATGGCCGGCGGCACGGCCGACGCTTTTGAAACGGTACAACCCCTGTTTGACATCATGGGTCAAAAGGCCGTGCATTGCGGCCCTGCTGGCAATGGCCAAGCAGCCAAAATCTGCAACAACATGATCCTTGGCATTACGATGATCGGCACTTGTGAGGCCTTTGCGCTGGCCGATAAACTGGGCCTTAACCGCCAAGCAATGTTTGACGTGGTCAGCACCTCCTCTGGTTATTCCTGGTCCATGAACGCCTACTGCCCCGCCCCGGGCATCGGCCCTCACAGCCCAGCAGACAATGACTACACCCCCGGTTTTGCCGCTGATCTGATGCTCAAGGATCTCCGCCTTAGCCAACAAGCGGCGCAAAGCGCGGATGCAGACACGCCCATGGGCCAAGCTGCGACCGACCTTTACGCAACTTTCGTCGAAGACGAAGACGGCGCAGGCCGCGATTTCTCCGCGATGCTGCCTCGGTTTGTCAGTCGACGCCGCAGCTAAAGATCATCTTGCCCAAAATACCCCCGCCGGAGGCCCCGACCCCAACGAGCGACGCCCTCAAATCAAAGCGTCACCTCGCAACTGGTAGAGAGAACAATGCGCGGTAGCGCACCATTTTATTCCGCGGCCAGCGCGCCCTTGCCCAACATTTCTTTCAGATAGCGGCCCGTGTGGCTGTCGGCTGCTTTGGCCACGTCCTCTGGCGTGCCTTCGGCCACGATCCTGCCGCCACCGTCACCGCCTTCGGGGCCGATGTCGATGATGTGGTCCGCGGTCTTGACCACATCCAGATTGTGCTCAATCACCACAACGGAATTGCCCTGATCGACCAGCTCGTGCAGCACTTCCAGCAGCTTGCGTACATCCTCAAAATGCAGGCCCGTGGTCGGTTCATCCAGAATATAAAGCGTGCGCCCCGTAGACCTGCGCGCCAACTCCTTTGACAGCTTCACACGCTGCGCCTCACCACCAGACAACGTCGTCGCCTGCTGGCCGACCTTGATATAACCCAGCCCCACGCGCATCAGCGCATCCATCTTTTCGCGGATGCTTGGGACCGCCTTGAAAAAGTCCTGGGCGTCCTCAACCGTCATGTTAAGAACATCGGCTATGCTCTTTCCTTTAAACTTAATTTCCAATGTCTCGCGATTATACCGCGCCCCTTTGCAGGTTTCGCATTCCACATAGACGTCTGGCAAAAAGTGCATCTCGATCTTAATGACCCCGTCGCCCTGACAAGCCTCACAGCGCCCACCTTTGACGTTGAAGCTGAAGCGCCCGGGCTTATAACCGCGCGCCTTGGCTTCCGGCAGGCCGGAAAACCAATCGCGGATCGGCGTGAAAGCGCCCGTGTAAGTGGCCGGGTTGGATCGCGGCGTGCGCCCGATGGGGCGCTGGTCGATGTCGATCACCTTGTCCAGATGCTCTAACCCCTTGATAGTCTCGCAGGGCGCAGGAGTTTGGCGCGCGCCGTTCAGCTTCATGGAGGCCGTTTTGAACAAGGTTTCAATCGTCAGCGTCGATTTCCCACCGCCGGATACACCCGTGACGCAGACGAATTTGCCCAGCGGATAATCCACAGTGACATTTTGCAGGTTGTTGCCCGTGGCCTTGACCACGGTCACTTTCTTTTTGTTGCCCTTGCGGCGCGTGGTGGGCACCGCAATTTCGCGGGTGCCAACAAGGTATTGCCCTGTCAGGGATTTCTTGTTGGCCATGATCTGCTTTGGCGTGCCTTTTGCCACCACTTGCCCACCGTGCACACCGGCACCGGGGCCAATGTCGAATACATAATCGGCCTCGCGCACGGCTTCTTCGTCGTGTTCGACCACAATGACGGTATTGCCCTGATCGCGCAGGTTTTTCAGCGTCGTGAGCAGGCGATCGTTGTCGCGCTGGTGTAAGCCGATGGAAGGTTCATCCAAGACATAAAGCACCCCTTGCAAGCCCGATCCGATCTGGCTGGCCAGTCGGATCCGCTGGCTTTCCCCACCAGACAATGTCCCGGAATTGCGCGACAAGGTCAGGTAATCGAGGCCGACGTTGTTGAGGAAGCCAAGGCGTTCGCGGATCTCCTTAAGGATCGCTTTGGCGATTTCGTTCTTTTGCTTAGACAGCATTTCGGGCGCTGCATTGGTCCAATCATAGGCTTCTTTGATCGACATTTGCACGACCTTGCCGACGTGCTGTTCGCCTATGCGCACGGCCAATGCCTCTTGGCGCAAACGGTAGCCATCGCAGGTGCCGCAGTGGCGGTTGTTTTGGTATTGTTCGAAATCTTCCCGGATCCAATTGCTATCGGTTTCGCGATAGCGGCGTTCCATGTTGGGGACCACCCCTTCGAAGGGACGGCTGACCTCATAGACGCGGCCGCCTTCGTCATAGCGGAACTTGATCTCTTCCTTACCGGAGCCGCGCAAGAAGACGTTTTGAATTTTCGGATCGAGGTCTTTCCAGCGGCTATTTCTGTTAAAACCGTAATGTTTTGCAATCGCCTCAATGGTTTGCAGAAAGTATGGGGATTTACCTTTGCGCCATGGGGCCAGCGCCCCATCGGCGATTTTCAATGTCACATCCGGCACGACGAGCTGTTCATCAAAAAACAGCTCCACGCCCAGCCCGTCACAATCCGGGCACGCCCCGAACGGCGCGTTAAACGAAAACAGGCGCGGTTCAATTTCGGGGATGGTGAAACCAGAGACTGGGCAGGCGAAATTTTCGCTGAAGGTAAAACGCTCAGGCTCCCCCTCGCTTGGCGCGGTTTCAAGGATTGTGATGCCGTCGGCAAGATCAAGCGCGGTGCGGAATGAATCCGCCAACCGCGTTTCCAACCCTTCGCGCACGACGATCCGGTCAACGACCACGTCGATGTCGTGGCGAAACTTTTTGTCGAGCGTGGGTGGTTCATCCAATTCGTAAAATTCGCCGTCAACTTTGACCCGTTGAAACCCCTGCTTGCGCAGTTCCAGAAATTCTTTGCGATATTCGCCTTTTCGGTCGCGGATGATCGGGGCGAGCAGGTAGCCGCGCGTCCCTTCGTCCATCGCCATGACGCGATCGACCATGTCTTGCACCTGTTGGGCCTCAATCGGAAGGCCGGTGGCGGGGGAATATGGGGTCCCTGCCCGCGCGAAAAGCAAGCGCAAGTAGTCGTAAATCTCGGTGATCGTCCCGACGGTTGAGCGCGGGTTTTTCGATGTGGTTTTCTGTTCGATTGAGATCGCCGGAGACAGACCGCTGATGTGATCCACATCCGGTTTTTCCATCATATCAAGGAATTGGCGCGCATAAGCGGACAGCGATTCAACATAGCGCCGCTGCCCTTCGGCATAGATCGTATCAAAGGCAAGTGACGACTTGCCCGACCCGGACAAACCCGTGATCACCACAAGCTGATCGCGCGGGATATCGACGTCGATGTTCTTTAGATTATGCTCGCGCGCACCGCGCACTTCGATGTGTTTTAGCTCTGCCATATGGCCCCCCAAAGGCGTGTCCCCTTAACATAGCGGGGCGCTTAGGATTTGCCAGCAAGCTTATAGAACAAAACATGAACGTACGAGAGTTATTTGTTAACGACGTAAAGTCGGGGCCGTGGCCAAGGATTAGTCGGCGATGAAACCACCCGCATGCACCTGACCATCGTCGTTGCCATGGAAAGCGCCAATCGCTTCGTCAACGCCGACGAGACCACGTAACGGACCGGACACGCCGTTGTAGGTGGCAGTTCCAGTAAGCGTTGTGCCACTGAACGTGCCATCAATCGTGAGGAGATTTTCGTTCAGGAAGATGTTTTGAAACCCACCATCAACGCCGTTCCCGCTGCCGGTCAGCGTACCGTTTTGAAAATCAGCAACCAAGGTAATTGAACCGCTGTCGATTGAGTTTTGTCCTGTAATTGTTGTGCCACCCATCAGGATGGCGTCAACAACGGCCACTTCGAACTGGCCTCGCATCGTCGCCGTTGTCGCGCTGGCCGGGGCCGCCTCAACCGAGGCGCCGGGCACTATTCCTGCAAACGCCTGGAATCCTGCTTCATCGATTGCGCCGGCTTGGTAGGCGTAACCATTGCCCGTCACCGCAGAAAAGTCATTTCCAAAGCGCACTTGTGCACCGCCGTTGCCACTTAGACCGCCTACCGTAGTTGGTGTTTTGAACCCCGTTGCGGTTTGGTCGGCTTCCCCGCAGCCAATAAGAGTCACGGCAGCGGCGGTAAATATAAAGTGAAATTTGCGCATGGTGTATTTGTCCTGTCTCAAAAATTCGTCTTTCACGGCGATTAGAGAGATGGATGATTTATGAATGCGGCGTTAATTAGACGTTAACCAAAAATCGCCTCGGTCATAACCCTATCTTATGCAGCTTTCCCGAAATTCTGCGATAGATGAACGGTGGAACGACGTCTTGGATCTTTGCGCGGCGCGCGATGCGCTTGTCCGCTTGGTCTGCGGTTCCCGGACGTGGTTTAAACAGCGTCGTGTGGGATTTGCGCGTCTCGTCCCATGTCGCCGTATAGTAATAGAGAGCAATCGAAAGACGCGGATCGCCATTGGGGTTCGCGACGGTTTCAGGATTGCCGTGGAATGTATCAGACCCGGTGGAAAAACAGCACATCCGGTTAAAGACGGGCACAAAGCTGTCGACTTTGTTTTCCATTTGCTTGTCCCACACCTCAAACGAGCCGCCCCATTCTTCTTTCCATTCCGGGTTGAGATACAAAAGCACGTTCAATCGGCGTTCCACCTTCATCACGGAATGCAGGTTGAAGTCGGCATGAATATCAAGGTGCCCGCCATTTGCAACGCGGTGGATACCGGCACCGTGAAAATAGGGATCCGGGATCAGACCCTGGATGCCCGTCATCTCTTCGAGAAAACCAATGAAGGCGCGCCCGTTGAAAGCTTGGAACAATTGGCGGGTATAGACTGGCAGCCGTTCTGGAAGGTATGAGGTTTTCAGCCTTTCCTGCGCCCGGTCAAAGCTGGATTCAGCTTCGGGCAAGTCTTCAATGTCACTTCTGACGCGGTTCAAAATCTCGGGATTAAGGAAGTTATCGACACCAATGTAGTTGTAAGGCTGCGCTGACTGATATTGATCGGCAAGGGTTTTACCCGCAGCGCGCGCTACTTTGAAATCCATTTCAAAGTTTTCGGGGTCCATACTAAGAAGTGGTGAGGACATGGAGAACCTTTTCACATTGCGCCGGGTTAAAGCGACTTCGATTTTACAAGTATATTTTACTTTCTCATGCAAGAAAACGCACAATTAGCCGCAGGTGCGTTCCCTTTTGGTCGGTATGAGCGCCTGAAACGTTCAAATAATGTCGTCAATATGGAATTATGGGACACAGGTCGCGAGCGTGCCCCATCACTCCTAATTACATGTGAATGACGCGGTCATAAGCGTCCAGAACACTTTCGTGCATCATTTCAGACAGCGTTGGATGCGGGAAGACGGTATTCATCAAGTCTTCTTCCGTGGTTTCAAGCTGGCGGCCCACGACGTAGCCTTGGATCAATTCCGTAACCTCAGCCCCGACCATATGCGCGCCTAACAGCTCCCCTGTCTTTTCGTCAAAGATGGTTTTGATCATGCCCTCAGGTTCGCCCAAGGCAATCGCCTTGCCGTTGCCGATGAAGGGAAAGCGGCCGACTTTGATTTTATATCCCAGCTCTTTTGCTTTGGCCTCTGTATAGCCGACGCTGGCAATCTGCGGATGGCAATAGGTGCAGCCTGCGATGCTTTCGGGTTTGACGGGGTGTGCGTGTTTGCCCGCGATCAGATCCGCGACCATGACGCCTTCGTGGCTGGCCTTGTGCGCCAACCATGGGGCGCCCGCGATATCGCCAATGGCATAAAGCCCATCAACGCCGGTGCGGCAAAACTCATCTGTGACCACATGGGTGCGGTCGATCTTGACGCCGAGCGCCTCAAGCCCGAGGTTTTCGACGTTGCCGACGATGCCAACGGCGCTGATCACAGTGTCAAAGTCGTGCTTTTCAACCTTGCCGCCAACCTCAATATGGGCGGTGACTTTGCCCTTGGCGCGATCAAGCTTTTTGACCATCGCCTTTTCCATGATTTTCATGCCTTGTTTCACAAACTGCTTTTTCGCAAAGGCGGAGATTTCCGCATCTTCGACAGGCAGCACGCGATCCATCACTTCAACCACGGTCGTCTCGGATCCCATGGTGTTGTAAAAGCTGGCGAATTCGATGCCGATGGCGCCAGAGCCGATGACCAAAAGTTTCCCCGGCATGCGAGGTGGTTGCAGCGCGTGTTTGTACGTCCAGACCAGATCGCCGTCCGCCTCAAGCCCCGGAAGTTCGCGGGCGCGTGCGCCGGTGGCCAGTACGATATTTTTGGCCGTCAGCTCTTCAATGCCTTTGTCGGTTTTGACGCTGACTTTGCCTTTGGCGGGGATTGTGGCCTCTCCCATCACGGTGGTGATCTTGTTCTTTTTCATCAGATGGCCAATGCCACCTGAAAGCTGACCCGCCACAGAGCGGGAACGTTTGACGACAGCGTCGAGGTCAAAATCGGGTTTTTCGACAGACAGGCCAAATTCCTTGGCCCGGTGCATCAGGTGGAACACTTCGGACGAGCGCAGTAGCGCCTTGGTCGGGATACAGCCCCAGTTCAGACAGATACCACCCATGTGTTCGCGTTCAACAATCGCAACTTTCAAGCCGTTCTGCGCCGCACGGATGGCAGCCACATAGCCCCCGGGTCCGGCCCCAATTACGATCAGATCAAATGCTTGCGCAGCCATATCGCCAACTCCTCCAGAGAATAATGGTTTAACGTTAAACTATAAACCGAAAAGATGCCAGTGACCTTGGGGGAATTCCCGCTACCCGCTGGCTGCAATTCACGATTGTTTCAAGCGCTTTGTGATGTTTGCACTTCGCGCAGGATATCACCGTAACCGCCAGCTTTCATAAAGGCGACTTCTGCGTCTGAACTGGAGCGGCCCAGTGCCTCATTGCGGAAGGGGAAACGCCCGTAGCGGCGGATGATTTCACGGTGGGCTTTGGCGTGGTGAATGGTGTTTTCTGCATCCTGTTTCAACCGTAAGTGCATCAACCGCACGCCGCGATCTTGGTCGATCAGGTTTTCCGAATGCAATAACGGCATGTAAAAGAAGTGACGCGCAGGTTCATCGATTTGCAAATCCCAATCGCGGTCAATGGCCATTTTCGCAGCCGCCAGAGCAAAGGCGTCGGTGTCAAACGCCTCAGACTTGCCGCGGTGCATGTTTCGGGAAAATTGATCCGTTACAATGATATAGGCCAAGGTTTCCGATGGACAGGTCAGCCAAAATCCAAGGTGGCCTTCGGCGGCCTTGGTCCAGACATCCAAGAACCTATCCCGGATATCAGCATCCAGCGTTTCACCGCCTTCATACCAGCCCTTGGGTCCTAATTCATCCAGCCAATAGGCCAGTACGTCTTGTGGGGTTGTCACGCTTTACATCCTTCTTAACCAAATGATCCCCCGACCTGTGTTCAGCGAAGCAGAACAAACCCTAGCTGACAAGGGTAATTAATCGGTCTGAAGCAGTTCTTCTTCCTCTGTTTCAATATAGACCTCTTGCGCAATCTCGGCGATCACAGGCGTTGTTGTGGCGGAAACGGGGGCGTAAGAGACTTGTTCGATGTCCATTTCACCACGGGCGCGGCGCGTCATTCGATAGACCGCATAAAGCGCGATCCCAAAAGACAGCAGCGCGAGGAACAACCAGAACCCTTCTGGCCCCAACTGCCCCATGAGCCAGCCGACCAAGAGCGGCCCAGCGATGGCCCCGACCCCGTTGATGAACAGCAGGCCACCGGATGCGGCGGCCATGTCTTCTTTTTCGAGGTAGTCGTTGGCGTAGGCGATCAACAGCGCGTAAAGCGGATTGGAGGTGCCCCCAACCAAGGCCGCGGCGATCAAAACAACGGTGAAATCTCCCGGCGCAGCAAAGGCCAAAAGCCCGCCAAATCCACCCACCAAAGTGGAGCCAATGATCAAGATGCGGCGGTCCATACGGTCTGACATCCAGCCGATTGGATATTGCGCAACAAGGGCTGAAACGTAGATCACTGAGATAAAGATCGAGATTTGCCCAACCGTGAATCCAGCCTGCGTGCCATAGACAGCTGCCATCCCGAACTGGGCAGAGAATATTCCGCCCAACAGGAACATTCCAAGGCAGGCCAAAGGGGATGCTGCGATCAGATGGCGCAGTGTCATCGGCTTGGCCTGATCAAAGGCTGGCGTGGGGCGCACGGACAGCAAAATCGGCGCAAAGGCCAATGAAACAAGGACGGATGGCACAATAAACAGGATGTAACCCGACACGTCGCCCGTAGCCACGATGTACTGTGCAGCCACGATCCCCGCCATTTGAACGATCATATAGATCGACAAAGACTTGCCCCGCGTGGCGTTGTCGGCACTGTCATTTAGCCAGCTTTCGGCGGTGATGTAGACACCACAAAAACAGAACCCAATGATGACGCGCCCCAAGGTCCAAGACCAGACATCCGGCAACACGGGATAGAGGATTAAGACCGCTGAAACCATTGACCCGAGTGCTGCAAAGACGCGCACGTGTCCGACCCGCTGGATCAGCAACGGTGTCATTTTGGAACTGAACAGAAAGCCGACGAAATAGCCCGACATAATGATCGAAAGGGCAAAGGTTGAGAACCCTTCGACGTCGCCGCGCAGGCCCAACAGCGTGCCTTGCACGCCGTTGCCGATCATCAACATGAACATGCCCAGAAAGAGCGCCCAAGATTGGTTGAATACTGCGATCATAGCGTCGCCTTTCGCATCGAAGACTTGGTAATTATGGGAGCGACCTTACGAATGGATCAACACCTTATGCGACAACAGATGTCGCTTGCCGCCCCGTCGCAGAGATTGTGAGGAATGGAAAGTGGAAATTTCGTAGGTTGGGCGATGCATTGCCCAACGGGGGAGCAACGGGGGGCGCAGCCGATGCACCACAGCGCGCGAAAACGCAGGTAAACGCCTGTGTTTATTGGGGTTTGGGCGTGTCACAGCTTGCGCACAAGCTGTACACACTGCGTACACTGAATTGGCGCGAATTGCGGGGTTAACGACCCGTGCGGTGTGAATGGTTAATTCGGCTTTAACCCGCGCAAAACGTCTGGCTGATCATTCCGTCGCGTCCAGCTCTGCGGCTTTCTTTTCCACTTGTTCGACGATGTGGTCGATCATGCTTTCGTTGTCTTGTTTATGGCTTTGCTTGCCCGCGAGGTAGACCATGCCGGACCCTGCCCCGCCGCCGGTGAAACCAACGTCTGTCATCAATGCCTCACCCGGCCCGTTGACCACGCAGCCGATGATCGACAGCGACATGGGCGTTTTGATGTGCTCAAGGCGTTGTTCCAAAGCTTCAACAGTTTTGATCACGTCAAAGCCTTGCCGCGCGCAGGACGGGCAAGAGATGATGTTCACGCCGCGATGGCGCAGGCCCAGAGACTTGAGGATTTCGTAACCGACCTTAATCTCTTCCACGGGGTCGGCCGACAGGGAAACGCGGATCGTGTCGCCAATGCCCATCCAAAGCAAATTGCCCAAGCCAATCGCGGATTTGATCGTGCCGGACGTCAGCCCCCCGGCCTCTGTGATGCCTAGGTGGATGGGGGCGTCGGTCAGATCGGCCAATTGCTGATAAGCGGCGGCGGCCATGAAAACGTCAGAGGCTTTGCAAGAGATTTTGAATTCGTGAAAATCGTTGTCTTGCAGGATTTTGATGTGGTCCATCCCGCTTTCCACCATGGCGTCGGGGCATGGTTCGGCGTATTTTTCCAGCAGGTGTTTTTCCAAACTGCCTGCGTTCACGCCGATGCGGATCGAACAATTGTTGTCGCGGGCCGCTTTGATCACTTCTTTGACGCGTTTTTCGTCGCCGATGTTGCCTGGATTGATGCGCAGGCAGGCAGCACCCGCTTCGGCGGCTTCGATGCCGCGTTTGTAGTGAAAATGGATGTCGGCCACGATGGGCACCGGCACTTCTTTTACGATGTCTTTGAGGGCGCGGCTGGAGTCCTGATCGGGGACGGAGATGCGGATGATGTCAGCCCCCACATCAACGGCGCGCATGCATTGGTCGATCGTCGCCTTGACGTCCGTGGTCAGCGTGTTCGTCATCGTTTGCACGGTGATGGGCGCATCGCCCCCGACGGGCACATTGCCGACCATGATCTGGCGGCTTTTGCGGCGATAGATATTGCGCCAAGGGCGAATTTGGTTGAGCGACATGGGGCTACCCTGAAATTTCAAGTCACAGCTAATCTAGGCCGCTGAAGCGTCCTTTAGCAACGGTGCATCACGTCACAGGTTGGGATTATTCAGGGATAACGACTTCTGCGACGTTGATCACTTCGGCCAAGTCGGAGTCGCCGCTGATGTCGGCGACGGTATAGGCCTCTGTCAGGTTATCAACGGACAGCGCCAAATTGTTTGTCACGGTACCATCGGCGCCTGCGGGGCCATAGTGGATGCCGTTAACGGCAAAGTAGATGCCACCGCTTTCGCCGACGCGCAGTGTTGCGGGTTCTTCGGTGGCGGGCAGTTCAAAGGTGTCGCCTTTGTCCATGATCCCTTCAAAGATCACGGTGCCATCGGCAGACCGCACACGCACCCATGCCGGGCGGACAGCGACCATTGCGACCTCTGGAACTGGATCTTCGCTAACCTGAACCAATGGCGCGAGGCTGGGCGCATCGTCAGAGAACGGGTTGAAATCATTGCTAGCCACGGCTTCGGCCAAGGCGGCGTCGATGCCTGTGATGGGGTCCAACGTGCCCAATTCGCCCGGGCTGAGCGTTGAAATCGGCGTATCGCGGGCCACAAGGACGGGAACGTCCAAAGGTTGCGGGCGATAAAGGCGATCCAACGCTTCGGGGGATGGGACGTTGAGGTCGGTCACTTCGACGTCGGCAGAGTCCGACACGATGATGTTGCCACCAGACAGCGGATCAACGTCAGAGACAACAGTTGGGGTTTGTTCCACGGGCGCGAATTGCACGCGCTGGACTTCTTGCAAGACCGAATAGCCGCCATAGCCCAAACCTCCGATCAAAGCGATCAGAACAGCGATGGATCCGATTGCGGCGGGTTCAATTTTGCTGAACATCGCATCGCCAGATGGCAGGTACGGCGTGGCGGAACCTGCAAAGATATCTTTGCCCAGAGGCCCCGCAGCAGCGACATCGCGGCTGGTTTTCATGGAAGAAGCATCGGCGGACATGCCGTGTGCCGTTGCAAATCCGCTTTCCTCGCAGAATTCGCCAAAGGCCCAATCAGGGTCCATGTTCAGGTAACGGGCGTAGGAGCGCACGTAGCCGGCAATAAATCCGGGGGTGTCAAAGGCGGTAGGGTCGCAATTTTCGATGGCGGCGATGTAGGCCGCTTTGATGCGGAGTTCACGCTGGACGTCCAAAAGGCTTTTCCCAAGGGTCGCGCGTTCGCCACGCATCAGATCCCCGAGGCGCATATCAAAGGCATCAAAACCTTTTGATTCCTCGGTCTCCGCAACGGTTTTATCCCGTTTGAAGCCTTTTCCGATCATTGCCCAGTCCCGTTAACCTGCCACCTCAGTTCTGACGACGAATCGTCAGCCCGAAGTTTGTTAAAAATGTTTTAACACAACTCGATAGTTGTGCACATAGCCAAAGTTTATCCAGCGAGTTCGTCACGATTTAGCGCACAATGGGACCAAAGTTGGTCAATCGCCGAGATCAGTGCATCCATTTCCTTTGGCCCGTGGACCGGTGACGGTGTGAAACGCAGACGTTCCGTGCCGCGCGGAACGGTTGGATAATTGATCGGCTGCACGTACATCCCGTGATCCTGCAACAGCATATCTGACAGTTTTTGCGTATGGACCGGATTGCCTACAATCAACGGGATGATGTGGCTTCCGTGATCGACGATGGGCAGGCCAAGCCCCTTGAGCCGTAGTTTTAGGATGCTGGCTTGGGTTTGGTGCTGGATGCGCAAGCTGTCGTCAGTTTTCAGATGTGCCACGGATGCGGCGGCCCCGGCAGCAACGGCAGGTGGCAAGCTTGTCGTAAAGATAAATCCCGGCGCGTAAGAACGGATCGCGTCACACATTTTCGCGCTCGCCGCAACATAGCCGCCCATGACGCCATATGCTTTGGCCAAGGTGCCGTTGATCAGATCGATCCGATCCATCAGACCGTCGCGTTCGGCAACCCCTGCCCCGCGTGGCCCGTACATGCCCACGGCGTGAACCTCATCAATGTAAGTCAGCGCGCCAAATTCATCGGCCAGATCGCAAATCTCTTTGATCGGGCCAAAATCGCCGTCCATCGAATAGATCGATTCAAAGGCGATCAGCTTGGGCGCGGCGGGATCGTCAGCCGCGAGAAGTTCGCGCAGATGGGCGACGTCGTTGTGGCGGAAGATGCGTTTTGCACCGCCATTGCGGCGCACCCCTTCGATCATAGAGGCGTGGTTGAGCGCGTCAGAATAAATGATCAGGCCATCAAAGAGCTTTGGCAGCGTGGACAGCGTCGCATCATTGGCGATGTAGGCCGAGGTGAACAGCAGCGCGGATTCTTTCTGGTGGAGGTCCGCCAGTTCGGATTCTAGCCGTTTGTGATAAACGGTGGTGCCAGAAATGTTGCGGGTTCCGCCCGACCCTGCACCGGTTGCGTCAATCGCCTCATGCATGGCGGCAAGGACGACGGGGTGTTGGCCCATGCCCAGATAATCGTTGCCACACCACACCGTTACCGGCCTTTGCGCGCCATCTGGCTGGGTCCAAGTGGCGTGGGGGAATTGCCCGCGCGTGCGTTCAATGTCGATGAATGTGCGATACCGTCCCTCCTCGTGAAGGCGATTTAGGGACAGATCGAGGGCATCATCGTAGTTCAAGGCGTCGGTCCTTTTCGTCGACGGGCCAGCGGGTGGCCCGGTTTAGAATCTTTCTAGGCACCATATAGTGCGCCATTTTGCCGGACAATGTGGTCATTTTGACGCTGCGCGCGGCCCTTGGGAGAGCGCATACCGTTGCTGTGGTTAACGATCAACAAATAATCTCAAGATAATTTGCTTTAAACGCTGCAGGTATCGACGTGTGCGACGTCACACGACTTTGGTTTTTACGGTATGAACTGACCCAAAATTCCAAAGAAGACCTTGGGGCGGTGTGCG
>CAKZVL010000138.1 GCA_937922155.1 uncultured Paracoccaceae bacterium
CGCCAGATCAACAGAGCGCAATGCGCTGTAGACCTCCAACAGATCAGACACATGCACATGCGGCAGGATCACGTTCTGCTCATGGCTGATGCGTAATTCATTGTGGCCAAAGCGTTCGGCAAGGTCGGCCATGACGCGCATTTGGTCTGACGTGGCATCGCCCGGCGTCGCGCCATGTTTCTTGATCGAGATTGACGCGATGGCATAGCCCTCCGCGCGGTGGGCAGACAAGTTCGTGTCACACCAGCTGCGAAAGGCGGGGTTGGCAGCTTTGGCGGCTTCAAATCCGGCGCTGTCTGCGACCTTATATGTTGGTTCCGCAAACTGAGGGATGATGGCCGCCAGCATCTCCTGATCCACACCCTTAAAACCGGGTTTGATCTGGGTAAAGCGGTCTTCGACCATCTCGCGGATCGTCTCTATCCCGTTTTCATGCACGGTGATTTTGATACGCGCTTTGTATTTGTTATCGCGACGGCCCAGCAGGTTATAAACGCTGACCACCGCCTCACAGTACGGCAACAGGTCCGCAACGGGCAGAAAATCGCGCACAACTTTGCCAATCATCGGCGTGCGTCCAAGACCACCACCGATGATCACTTGAAATCCAATCTCGCCGTCCTGCTCAACAATTTGCAGACCAATGTCATGGGCCTTGATCACCGCGCGGTCATGGGCGCTGCCGGAGACCGCGATCTTGAACTTGCGTGGCAAAAACTGAAATTCCGGGTGATCCGTGGACCACTGGCGCAGCAATTCCGCGTAAGGGCGCGGATCGGCAATTTCGTCCGCCGCCGCCCCAGCAAAATGGTCCGCCGTCACATTGCGGATGGTATTGCCGGAGGTTTGAATGGCGTGCATGCCTACATCGGCTAGTGCATCCAGCATATCCGGTACATCGCGCAGCTCTGGCCAGTTATACTGGATGTTCTGACGGGTTGTGAAATGGCCATAACCTTTGTCCCAACGATCCGCGATCATCGCAAGTTGGTGCATTTGCGCGCTGTTCAACGTGCCATAAGGGACCGCAACGCGCAGCATATACGCGTGAAGTTGCAGGTATAACCCGTTCATAAGGCGCAAAGGTTTGAACTCGTCTTCTGTCAGGGAGCCATCAATGCGACGTTCCACCTGCCCACGGAATTGGGCAACACGTTCGCGGACAAAGCCTTCGTCGAATTCGTTGTAGGTATACATGTGTTTTCCTTTCGGTGCGCAAATCCTTTGGAAAGGATTTGCCAAGCATTCTGCAAAATGCTTTGGGCTACTCTGCCTGTTTGCCGTGGGCGTAATTAGATGGGCCGCGGGTGCGGAAGGCTTCGCGGAAATGGATCGGCTCTGGGCCGTCTTGCCCCGCTTTGGCATCAGCCAGATACACGCCAACCACTTCATCCGCCCGCGCGTGCGCCTCGATCAGGCGCAGGTCGGCGTGGGCTTCGTCTGTGATCAGCTCTGCTTTTTCGATGGTCCGCGTCCATGCGTTGTCTTGCGTCAGCCAGACCACATCGCCTTTCAGCAATGCGTTGGCAGTGATAACTTTGGGGGTGAACGCTTTGCTCATACCGCGGCCTCCTCAAATTGAAGTGCATGTTGTGCGGCGTCACGCGGGGCGAGGCCAAGGAATGTCAGGGCAGGGCCTGCAAGTTTGGCGCGGGTCAGCGTTGGCTCCAACTCTCCCAATGTGGTGGCAATCGTGCGCTGATCCACGCGGCTGACGTTTTCGACAATTGTCACAGGCGTCGCAGGGTCCGCGCCATGCATCAAAAGACGCCCTTGGATAAAACGTGCGGATTTCTTACCCATATAGATCGCCGCAACCTCGCCCGGGCGGGCCAGTGCCTGCCAATCGTGATCGGCGTATCCTTTGGTGTCGTGACCCGTGATCAGGCGCACGGCAGAATTGCGACCCCGCTTTGTCAGACTTTGCCCGATGTTGGCCACAGCGGCAGAGGCAGCCGTGATGCCGGGGATAATCCGCGCCTCAACACCCGCTTCAGCGCAAGCGTCCAATTCTTCGTCCAAGCGGCCAAACACGGTTGGGTCACCCGCCTTCAGGCGCACAACATGGTGCCCGTCAAGCGCGTGTTTCACAATCAGATCATTGATCGCCTCTTGCGACATCGCAGCGCCAAACCCTTCTTTACCGGCATCGATGATCACAGCCTCACGGCGGGCAAGTTCTAGGATATCGGACGTCACCAGACGGTCATGGATCACCACATCCGCGGCATCCAGCGCCTTGCGCGCCTTGATCGTCAGTAAATCCGGATCGCCGGGCCCGGCACCGACAAGGTCAACGTGGCCTTGCACCTGCGCGCTTGCGACCCGTTGATCCAACAGGGTTTCAAGCGCTGGCAAAACGCCCGCTTCCCCGTGCTGCTCAATCGCCTCTGGACCGGATTTGAAATAGAAGCCTTGCCAAAACTCACGCCGCTTGCTCCCCATTGGCAAAACATCAACCGCATGGCGAAAAGTTTTCCCAATGCGCGCCAAGATACCGAGGGAGGCAGGCAGCTTTGCCTCTAGGTCCGCTTTGATTGCGCGGGCCAGAACTGGGGCTGCGCCTTCGGTACCAATGGCCACAACCACCGGATCACGATCCACAATCGCGGGGGTGATAAATTGGCTGTCGCCAAGGTTATCAACGATATTGACTTTGGCCCCGTCTGCATGGGCGATAGCCGCGACGCGGGCGTCTTCAGCGTCATCTTCATTGGCGGCGTAAAACAAAACGGCGCACATCGCATCGCCAGGTTCCATGGCGCGACGGATCAGCGTCAGCTTGCCTGCATTAGCCCAGCTTTCAATCTCGGGCGCGGGGTCGTCGGCCAGCACCGTGATATGCGCCGTTGTTTTCATGATCAAACGCAACTTGGCCAAAGCAGCATCGCCGCCGCCCGAAAGAACGATGCGGCGTCCTGCGACGGCCATAAAGACGGGAAAATGATCCATAGTGCAGCCTTTGCTGTGTTTCACTACTCAATATAGAACAAAGTTCTGGAAAATGACCATGTATCTGGGTAGATAAGGACATATGTTCTGATTTATCAGCGCAAAGCAAAACAGGTTCCAAGATCAAAGGGTGCAAGGAATGGACGTTCGGATTGATGATGTAGATCGGAAGATTTTAGCAGCCCTGCAGCGCGATGCGGCGCAATCGCTGGACGATATTGCCAAAGAAATAGGCTCTTCCAAGACGCCCGTTTGGAATCGGATCAAGAAATTGAAGGCCGCAGGCGTCATCGGTCAGCAAACTGTGATGCTAGATGCCGAAGCGCTGGGGTTTGAAGCCTGCTTTTTCGTCCTGATCCGCACATCGGAGCATGAGGCCGATTGGCAGGCCAAGTTTCTAGCCGCCCTGCAAGCCCGCCCCGAAGTGCAAGAGGCGCATCGTCTGGCGGGGGATATTGATTACATCCTCAAGGTGCGTGTGCAAAATGCGCGGGCCTATGATGCGTTTTATCAGGCGCTTATCTCAGAAGTGCGGGTGTTCAACGTCACAGCGCTTTTGTCGATGGAAGAGATTAAATCGACAGTGGCCCTGCCGCTTTAACGGCGCAGCAACAGCTGTTCAAACCCGTGGAAATGATAAAGATCGGCGTAGGTCGGCGGCGTTTGGATGGCCAAATTCGGAAACCGTTCATACAGAACCCTAAGCCCAATCAACAGCTCTAGCCTTGCAAGCGGCGCGCCCACGCAAAAATGAATGCCCGCGCCAAACCCCGTATGGGCCGGACCGTTGCGGTATGGGTCAAACAGATTGGGCTGGTCATACGCCACAGGATCACGGTTCGCAGCGCCGAGCAAACAGGCGATCTTGTCACCGCGTTTGAACGAATGGCCCGCGATTGATAGATCCTTATAAACCCAGCGCGTGAACATATGCAGCGGCGCATCAAATCGCAGCGCTTCTTCCACGGTGGCCTCAGAAACCGTTCTAACACCCTGTTCCAGAAGGGCTTTGGTCGCATTGCCAAGGCTGTGCACTGTCGCTTCATGCCCGGCATTCAGCAGCAAAATGCAGGTGCTAATCAGCTCTGCCCGGCTCAAGCGCTTTCCGTCTTGTTCGGCGGCGATCAGGGCAGAAATCAAATCATCGCTTGGGTGCTTCGATTTATGGGCGATGACATCCGTCAGATATTGGGTAAAGGCTTGGGATGCCGCCACGGCGTTATCCTCAACCGCTTGATCTCGCGCTGGAATATACATCGCAACCATCGCGTTGGACCACGCCAACAGGTCATCACGGTCTTCCTCCGGCACGCCAAGCAATCGGGCGATCACAATCACGGGCAGGGGCTGTGCGTAGGTGGAAAGAAGATCAAAAGGCCCACTTGGCACGCGGTCCAATAAATCATGGCACAGGCGTTCTATGTCAGGGCCAAGCCCGGCGATGCGACGACTTGTGAATGCACGCAAAACCAAACCGCGCAGGCGGGTGTGTTCTGGCGGTTCCAGCTCTAACATCGAATGCGCCTCGATGTCGTAAAACGGCGCAAGGCGCGCCGGGATATCCTGGCCTACTTCAACAGGTACGGAGCGTCCCATGCGGCGGTCTTTCAGGGCGCTTGTCACCTCTGCATGTCCGGTCAGGCAGGGCAGATCATCGTAATCTGCCCAGCAAAAAACCGGACCGGCCGCGCGCGTGCGATCATAAAACGGATAGGGGTTTTGCACAAAACCGGGGTCTTTGGGCGATTGGGAAAATGACTGCATTGCGCAACCCTTGCCCAACATCGGGCTGGAATTCAAGAACTTGACCTAGCGCGACCTTCTGCCACGTCCTCAAACAGCCGCTTTGGTGTAGCGTATACCTCAGAATACAGCGCGAATTTGCAAGAAAGGCCGCAAGACCAAGGTGAGGGACACGAATTCGGGGGAGGTGTAAGGATGGCGCGAGAGTCGCTGGACAAAAAAGTGCTGGATATCGATGCCTATCAACGTGCTGACAAGCACTATCGTACTATGTCTGATCATTTGCCGCCGGAATTGATTCAATCCGTCGCGCTAGAGGTTGTGCGCCGTTTGGCGTTTCGTATGCCCCGATCTGTTGGGCCTGACCATCTTCCCACTGACGAAGAGATCGCAGATCTTTGCACTGCGCTGTTGTCGCAAGACGAAACTGCCGGTGATCATATCATCCTTGCCGCCCAACGTGACGGCATCCCCATCAAGGTGATCCATCTAGGATATGTCGCAAGTGCGGCGCGTCGGCTTGGCCAACTTTGGCTGGATGATGAAATTTCCTTTGTGGACGTCACGCTGGCCTCTGGCCGGTTGTATCGGATCATACGGGGTCTGCGGCATATCATCGACAAAAAGGCGGTTCCGCCGTCTGACACCAAATCAGTCCTGTTCGCGCTCACCCCGGGAGAGACGCACACGCTCGGCATCGAAATGGCCGCTGATTTGTTTCGCCGCGAAGGATGGGACGTGGCCCTGTCCGTCGGAGAAACCCGGGATGAGGTTATCGTACAGACCGAAACGCAGCACATTGATGCAGTCGTGCTGGTGGCGCAAGCCGATCGTAGTTTGGCGGATGTCATCGCGCTCGTCCTCGCGATCCGCATCACGCAACCATATACCCACGTCGTTGTCGCGGGAAATATCGTCGACAATGTGGAGGATGTAGGCAATCTGGTCGGCGCAGATGCCGTGATAGGCGATATGGAACATGCCATCAGCGACCTGGAAAAGATTATCGCCAAAGAGACGTGAGCCACGCCGCTAGCCAGATCGGAATCAAGCCACAGGCGCCAGTCTGACAGCCGACCCGTCCCGACGGGCAGGCTGTCAGATGGGTTAAACGCTGCTATCGTAATTCACTCAGCCTCAACTATCCGAAAGCGCTGTAATGATCGGCCCGAAATCCGCGGCCGTCAAACTGGCCCCGCCGACCAAGGCACCATCCACATTCGCAACGGAAAAAATCTCAGCCGCATTGCTCGCCTTCACCGAGCCGCCATAAAGCAGGCTGGTGTCGGGCAGGGCGGCGCGCAGGGCGTCGTGAACTTCTGCGATTTGTTCAATCGTGGGGACTTTGCCCGTGCCAATCGCCCAAACCGGTTCATATGCGATGACGGTATTTTGCGCCGTTGCCTCTGCGGGGATGGAGGCCTTTAGCTGTTCCGCAATCACGGCCAAGGTTTCGCCCGCCTCGCGTTGATCCAATGTTTCGCCAAGGCAGATCACGGCAATCAGGCCGGCAGCGTAAGCGGATTGCGCCTTTTGCGCGACGGTTTCGCTGGTTTCACCGTGGTCTGTGCGCCGCTCTGAATGGCCCACGATCACATAAGTTGCGCCCGCATCCGCCAGCATTGGCGCGGAAATGTCACCCGTATGGGCGCCGGATGCAGCCACATGGCAATCTTGCCCGCCAGCAGCCACGTCACGGCCCAGAGCGGCCATGGGTGCAAGCAACGTCGCCGGAGGGCAGATCAACACCGTCACATCACCTCCCTTGGGCAATTGCGACACCTCTGCCAAGCTGGCGGCAAGCCCGTTCATTTTCCAGTTTCCTGCGGCGATCTTGCGTGGCATGACATATCCTTTAACTGCGGTTGTGACTTTGTTAGCAAAGGCGCGGTTTGACGGAAAGACCAAGACTTGAGGACCTTAACAATGATCCCACGCGTAAATGCCGCTGAATTGTTCGATCCAAACGCAAAAGGCCACGCCGACGCGGTGCATGCGGCGGCCCTCGGTGCATCGGATATTGGTTTTCTGGTGGTGCATAACACACCGATCCCAGCGCATCAGGTGTCGGATATGATCGAAACCTACCGGACATTTTTTCACCTGCCGAGCGCCCAGAAAGCGCCCTATGACATGGCGCGCACGGGGTCCAACCGGGGGTGGGGAGCATCTGGCTCTGAACGGGTGAACCCGGACGCAAATCCAGATTACAAGCAGGTGTTTGATTGTGGCACAACACTGCCAGCGGGTGATCCGGTGGCGGACCTTGGGCTTTTGACCTATGCGCCAAACATCTGGCCCGATCAGCCCGAAGGTTTTGCCGACCGCCTGCGCCAATACTACGACGACAGCACGGATTTTGCGCTGGACCTTCTGTGTGCAATCCTTGCCGCGGTGGGCGAAGACGCCACCTTTTTTCGCGATAAGTTTGCACGGCCCATGGCCCTACTACGCGGCAATTATTATCCTGAACGACCCAAAGATGCCGGTGAAAACGACTTTGGCATCGCCACCCACACCGATTACGGATGCCTGACGCTGTTGGCCACGGATGGATCTCCGGGACTAGAGGTGCGTAAACGCGGCGGCGGCTGGATTCCGGTGTCGGCCAAGCCGGGTGAGTTCGTAATCAACTTTGGCGAAATGCTGGATCTGTGGACCCAAGGGCGGATCGTTGCAACACCCCACAGGGTTGTAGGCACCTCAGCAGAACGGATTTCGATCCCGCTGTTTTTCAACCCAAGCCATGACGTTAATGTTGCCCCAAAAGGGCAAGAACCGATCACGGCGGTAGAGCATCTGGAAGCCCGCTACAAAGAGACGTACGTCCATTTGACGACGGGTTAAATCAAATTCGGGAAGGGTAAGGTCCCGGGGAGAGGGGTGTAGCGTGATGCCGCACATGCGGCTCCCCGCACCCCGGGAACGTGACGTGGTCGACACGATAAGGTTAGTACTAACGCCAACCCAGAATAAAGATAGCCCAAGTTTTCGCGATACTTAAGAATGGTTGCAATTCGGCTACTGAGGGAATTTTGTCGATAAAACCGCATGTTTTTTGGCAATTTCTCATGTTCCGTAATATCCTATAAATTCAGCAGCTTAATGCCCTGCAGTGCGAGTTCACAGGCATATGCCCGATCCTCCAGTGCATGTTCGGGAAGGGACCAATAGGGCATATTATGAAATTGTTTCCCCCCATTTGATCGTAGCTCATCCGCGAACAATTCGCGCGCTTTTAAGTATATTGTCCCGTCTGAGGAAATAAGGCCGAAAATGACGCCGTCTCGATACAGGCCGAAACCGCCAAACATTTTGCGGCCGGTGATTCCTCCGACGTCTTCGAGCAATTCTAGGGCAAAGGCGATGTCAGCGTCAGCGACGCTCACTTGGCAGGAAGGGAGTCGTCAAACTTGATCGACTCGCCACAACCGCAGGCATCCACGACATTTGGATTGCGGAATTTGAACCCGGATTCCAAAAGCGAAACTTCGTAGTCAATTTCCGTGCCGAACAAGAACATCTGGGCCATCGGCGCAATCATCACCCGCGCACCATCGTGTTCGACGACCTCATCCAGCGGATCAACCTCGGTGACATAATCCATGGTGTATTCCATGCCAGCACAGCCGCCCTTTTTGACGCCAATGCGCAGCCCCTCATGCCCATCCTTGGACATCAGTTTTGCGATTTGTGCTGCGGCCTTGTCAGTGATGGTCACAGCCTGCTTTCCGGGGATGCCGAACATGAAGGTCTCCTTTGTATGTAATCTAAGGATCGGATGCGGGCATCTCAAGGGGGGGCAGGTGGGACGGCAGGTCTTGCGTCAAAAGAGCCACGACAATCGCCCAACCAAAAGAGGCAAGCGTGCCAATAATAACGTATTCCGCCGTGCGTTGATCACGCGATGCCGTCCCAAAACGCAAGATGGACCTGCCAGCCATCGCCACGTTGGCGACTAAAGTGCAGATCGTGCTGATGCCACGAGGTTTGGAGTTGCGCCGCGCGCTCAAGCACTTGAAACGCGCGTTCACGGTCATAGGCCGCCATCTGTGAGGAGCCGATGATATCGCCGGTAAGAACCGCGACTTTTGATGGGATGGACCCAGCCATGCAAACAGTAGAGGTTGCATTGAACACTCTGAATCCTTTTTGGGTTGCGCTATTGGCCAGTCACGGCGTCACATAAACCCAAGTTCAAGCCGCGCTTCATCGGACATCATGTCCATGCCCCACTGCGGCTCAAACGTCATTTCGACGTCGACGTGTTTCACCCCGGGCATGGGTTCGATCGCATCCGCCACCCATCCCGGCATTTCACCCGCGACAGGGCAGCCGGGTGCGGTCAGTGTCATCACAACACGCACCGCGCCTTCTGCGTCAATTTCGATGGTGTAGATCAAGCCCAGATCATAGATATTCACTGGGATTTCAGGATCATAGACAGATTTGCACGCCATGACGACATCCTCATAAAGCGGATGGTCAGTGGTGGAAGGCGCGATAAGCGGGGTGCCTTCCATTGGTGTGCTCGCGTCGGTCATGATCTATGTCCTGTTATTCCTGAGCATTCATATAGGGTTTAGACTGTGCCGGGTCCAGCACCTTGGCCGTGGCATGGCTGCATTTTGTTGTGAGCGATTGTTTGTCTAACTGTCGTTGATGTCGCTATCAAAGGTTTTCACCTGACCTTTTTTGAGGGCAAACACGCGTTGCAGGGTCAACCATGCGATCAAAGACAGAATCGCAAAGATCAGCAAGGTTCCTGCCGCGGACAAAGTTGCGCCAAATATCGCGACAATCGGTGCCGTCACAGCCGCCCCAATCGCAAAGCCCAAAAAGATGAACGCAGGCGCCGCGATTTCAAGCATGGCGAGGATCATGGCCGCGACCAGCCAGACCCACCAGACCGATACATATGCCAACATCAGCCTTTCCCTTTCAGCAGTTTGAACGCATCGCCAAAGGCCTCAAGCGCGTGGGCGGGCAACAGGATCGTCTGCTTTCCCTCGCCATTGCCAAGGGCGTTCAGGGCTTCGACCTGTTTGAGGGCGACCTCATATTGCGCCGCCTCGATCCCGTTTTGCGCAATCGCTTCGGCGACAACACCCGTGGCATAGGCTTCTGCGTCTGCGGTGATGCGGCGCGCCTTGGCGACTTGTTCAGCGGCATAAAGCTCAGCATCGGCCGACAGCTCAACAGCGCGCTTGGCGCCTTCGGCCTCTGTCACTTGGGCGCGGCGGGCGCGTTCTGCGTTCAACTGTTGCAACATCGCCTCGCGCGTGGCTTGGTCAAGGTTCACGTCCAGAATTTCAGCGCGGGTTACTTCGATGCCCCAATCGTCCACAGCGCTTTCGACAAAGCCTTTGATCGTTGAAATCAGGCTGGACCGGTTCGACTGTACTTCATCCAAATCCATCTTACCAATTTCGGCGCGCACGATCCCTGCGACGGTGGTCGAAATCGCCCCGTCCACATCACGGATTCGGTAGACCGTCTTTTCCGGCTCCAGAATGCGGTAAAAGACGGAAGTATCCACCTGCACCAGCACGTTATCTTTGGTGATCGCATCTTGGCTGGCGGTGGGCAGCTGGCGTTCCAGGATAGAGACCTTGTGCGCAACACGGTCCAAGAAAGGCACAATGAAATTGATGCCGGGTCCAAGAACCGATTTCAAACGGCCAAACCGTTCGACCACATGTTTTTCTGACTGAGGGACAATGCGCACGCCCTTGAAAATGATCAAAATGATCAGCACCGCGCCAACCAGCCAAAGGATCTGTGTCTCGGTCATGCCTGTTCCGCTCTTTTTACT
The DNA here is from genome assembly GCA_937922155.1 of uncultured Paracoccaceae bacterium. Lineage (GTDB taxonomy): Bacteria > Pseudomonadota > Alphaproteobacteria > Rhodobacterales > Rhodobacteraceae > Cognatiyoonia. The sequence continues at coordinate 10,511 of CAKZVL010000138.1, forward strand.
AAATTCCCTTAGATATGGGTGTTTGACCTTGCCTTTTCAATCACAACCGCAGTTTGCATCGTTGAATGTGGGCGATAGTGGCTATAAGGGCGGCGCAGGGAACTGGCCCTTTGAAAAGGATGGCGATTGACCATGACAGAACGGTTCGCATTCACGTTGAACAAAACAGACGGTAAGGCCCGAACAGGCGTGATGTCTACGCCCCGTGGTGAGATCCGTACGCCTGCGTTTATGCCGGTGGGAACCGCCGCAACCGTCAAAGCGATGATGCCCGAAAGTGTCGCGGCCACTGGTGCGGATATTCTGCTTGGCAACACCTATCATCTGATGCTGCGTCCCACGGCGGAACGGATTGCCGCCCTTGGTGGTCTGCACAAATTCATGAATTGGGAAAAACCGATCCTGACGGATTCAGGCGGTTTTCAGGTCATGTCGCTGGCGAGCCTGCGTAAACTGACGGAACGCGGCGTGACGTTCAAATCCCATATTGATGGGTCCAAGCATGAGATTACGCCCGAACGCTCCATGGAAATTCAATCACTTCTCGGCTCTGATATTGTGATGTGCTTTGACGAATGCCCAGCCCTACCTGCCACGGACGCGGCGGTTGCCGAAAGTATGCGCCTGTCGATGCGGTGGGCGGAGCGTTCCAAAGCGGCGTTTGGGGATCGGCCTGGGCATGCGCTGTTTGGGATCATGCAAGGTGGCGTCACAGAGCACTTGCGCGGGGAAAGCGCGAAGGCCTTGATCGACATCGGCTTTGATGGCTACGCCGTCGGCGGCCTCGCCGTGGGGGAAGGGCAGGAGGCGATGTTTGGCGTTTTGAACTATGCCCCCGACATGCTGCCCGTGGATAAGCCGCGTTACCTGATGGGCGTGGGCAAGCCTGACGACATTGTCGGCGCGGTAAAGCGCGGGATTGACATGATGGACTGCGTGCTGCCCTCACGATCTGGGCGCACAGGGCAGGCGTTCACGCGGCGCGGCGTTCTCAACATCAAAAACGCGCGGCACGCCGATGACCCACGGCCACTTGACGAACATTGCGAATGCCCTGCCTGCACGGGGTATTCGCGCGCCTATTTGCATCACGTGTTCAAATCACAAGAGATGATCTCTGGCATGCTGCTGACGTGGCACAACCTGCGCTATTTCCAAGACATCATGGCCGGTATGCGGGACGCGATTGCGGCCGGGTCGTTTGAAGATTGGGAAGCGGATTTTCACGAAGGCCGCGCCAAGGGGGATATTGCAGCGCTTTAGCCCGCCCAACACAATTTGTTGATACCAGCATCGGCGAAACTCAGCCGCACTTGGCCATTCGTTCAAAATCAATTTAAAAAACCCACGCTTATCCCCAATCACGGCCTTGAAGGTGCCACGTTCAAAAGGCACACTGCGACCAAAGGCATTCCAGCGATGGTTGAAATGGGGCGTACAGACCCCAGTTATACTCACATCAGGAAGCCCAACGTGTCGCCGCCAACTGGGGCCGTGGGTTTTGCCGAAAATGAAGGATAAAGAGAGCATGCAAGAACCGTTGAGTTCATCCTACCCCGTCCTGCCATTGCGCGACATCGTGGTGTTTCCCCACATGATCGTTCCGCTTTTCGTTGGTCGGGAAAAATCTGTCCGCGCGCTGGAAGAAGTGATGCAGGACGACAAGCAAATTTTGCTGTCCAGCCAGATCGACCCGACCGAGGACGATCCTGAATCCACAGGCATCTATAAAGCGGGCGTGCTGGCCAATGTTCTGCAACTGCTCAAGCTGCCCGATGGCACCGTTAAGGTGCTTGTCGAAGGCCGCTCGCGGGTGCGCATCACGGAATACTTTGAAAACCCGAACTTCTTTGAAGCGTCTGCCGAATATTTGACAGAAATGCCCGGAAAAGAGGATGAGGTTGAGGCCTTAACGCGTTCTGTTGCCACAGAATTTGAACGTTACGCGAAGGTCAAGAAAAACATCCCCGAAGAGGCGATGGCCGCTGTCGGCGAAGCAACAGAGCCTGCCAAACTGGCCGATCTTGTTGCGGGGCACCTCGGGATTGAGGTCGATGAAAAGCAAAAGCTGCTTGAAACGCTGTCGGTCAGCGAACGGCTGGAAAAGGTCTTTGGCCTGATGCAAGGCGAAATGTCTGTTCTGCAAGTCGAGAAAAAGATCAAGACACGCGTCAAAACCCAGATGGAACGCACCCAGCGTGAGTATTATTTGAATGAGCAAATGAAAGCCATTCAGAAAGAGCTTGGCGATGGCGAAGAAACCCAGAACGAAGTGGCAGAGCTGGAAAGCAAAATCGCTGAAACAAAGCTCAGCGATGAAGCCAAGGACAAAGCCCAGTCAGAGCTGAAAAAGCTCAAGAACATGTCGCCCATGTCCGCCGAGGCCACAGTTGTGCGCAACTATCTTGATTGGATGTTGGGCCTGCCGTGGGGCGTAAAGTCACGCACCAAAAAGAATTTGGGCGCGGCGCAAACCGTATTGGATAACGATCACTTTGGCCTTGAAAAGGTCAAAGAGCGGATCGTCGAATACCTTGCCGTGCAGCAGCGCAGCAAGAAATCCAAAGGTCCGATCATGTGCCTCGTCGGCCCGCCCGGTGTGGGTAAAACGTCGCTGGGTAAATCTGTGGCCAAGGCGACAGGGCGCGAATTTATCCGCATCTCTCTTGGGGGTGTGCGCGACGAAAGCGAAATTCGCGGTCACCGCCGGACCTATATCGGGTCAATGCCCGGTAAGATCATTCAGGCGCTGAAAAAGGCGAAAACATCCAACCCGCTTATTCTGCTCGATGAGATTGATAAGATGGGGCAGGATTTCCGCGGCGACCCTGCGTCTGCCATGCTCGAAGTGCTGGATCCAGAACAGAACGCGACCTTCGTCGATCACTACCTAGAGGTCGAATACGATCTGTCTGACGTGATGTTCCTGACCACGTCGAACTCTTACAACATGCCGGGTCCATTGTTGGACCGGATGGAGATCATACCGCTGGCCGGCTACACCGAAGACGAAAAGCGAGAGATTGCGCGTCGTCACCTATTGCCCAAGGTTCTGAAAAACCACGGTCTAAAGGACAAAGAATTTTCCATCACGGATGATGCTTTGACCCGCATGATCCAGGTTTTCACCCGGGAGGCCGGTGTGCGCAACTTGGAACGTGAATTGGCGAAAGTGGCCCGCAAAGCCGTGACCAAGATCGTCAAGAAAGACGCAGACGTCATCGAAGTGACGGCAGAAAACCTTGGGGATTTCCTAGGCGTGGAAAAGCACCGCTTTGGCCTTGCCGAAACCGAGGATCAGGTCGGTGTTGTCACAGGGCTCGCTTGGACCTCTGTCGGTGGGGAGCTTTTGAACATCGAAGCGCTGCGCCTGCCGGGCAAGGGACGGATGAAAACAACGGGTAAGCTTGGCGATGTGATGAAAGAATCCATCGACGCGGCGTCCTCCTACGTCCGCTCCATCGCGCCAGAGATCGGCGTGAAACCGCCCAAGTTTGACGCGATCGACATCCACGTGCACGTTCCCGACGGCGCCACGCCAAAGGATGGCCCATCCGCTGGCTTGGCCATGGTCACATCGATCGTCTCTGTGCTGACGGGCATTCCTGTGCGCCGTGACATTGCGATGACAGGTGAAGTCTCCTTGCGCGGTAACGCGATGCCCATTGGCGGGCTCAAGGAAAAACTGTTGGCGGCCCTTCGCGGCGGGATCAAAACGGTCCTGATCCCAGAAGAGAACGTCAAAGACCTGCCGGAAATCCCAGACAACGTGAAAGAAGGCCTGACCATCATCGCCGTCAAGCACGTCTCAGAGGTGATCGAACACGCGCTGGTCAGAAAGCCAGAGCCGATCGAATGGGACGAAGCCGCCGAAGAAGCCGCCGCCGCTGCCGCCTTGAAAAAGGGAAATGACGGCATGGGCGTGGGCGTTCATTAAGCGCTTTTTACTAGATACCGAGATCAAGGGCCGCGCAAACAACTGCGCGACCCTTTTAGGTCCGGAACAAGCCGAAGGCGCCGGACCATCGACGGCCCGCCCCGCCGGGTCGGCGACTTGATGGCTTGGCGCGTCGTTCAAATGGAAGATGTGCTTTGCAGACATAAAGTTCTGCAGCGACACCCGCAGATCGCCAACCCGCGGGCCGTCGATGATCCGGCTTGGGATAGCGCTGCGACTTGCAATGGCATTGATCGTTCCGGGGGCCCAGAGACGCACCCCCGTTCCACCACCGCCACACCACCTTTCGGCAAACACCCCACACCCTGCGCACAAAAATATCCCATAGGGTGACGCCTGAGGGGTAGGGGTGCTATCAATCTCCTAACAACAAACCCGAAAGGCAAACACATGAGCAGCCCATCAAACGATCCCGCCTCTGCAGGAGTGGAACTCGATGACCACGCCGACATGGTTTCCACCAAAGAAAAAACTGGCGATCCCGATGTCGTCAAAAAGGGAGAATTGATCGACCGGATCGTCACCCGCACAGGACTGAAAAAGCGCGACGTCAAGCCCGCTGTCGAAGCGGCCTTTGCCGAAATGATCGACGTGCTGCTGCTGGGCAAATCGCTCAAGCTGCCACCGGTTGGTAAAATCAAAATGATGAACGCCAAAGATCTCGACAACGGCGCGCAAGTTCTGACCATCAAGATCCGAACGGCAAAACCATCGACGCCGGTGGATGATCTGGATGATGACGCCGCGCCCGTTGCCGCTGAATAGGGCGGGATGGTGGCCAATAGGGGCGTTGGTAAAGGTGACGACTGAATGACATTGCCGGAATTTTACATTCTGCGCCATGGTGAAACCGCGTGGAATGCTGAAGGACGCATGCAAGGTGCGCTTCACTCTCCGCTGACGGACCGCGGGGTTGAACAGGCACGCCAGCAAGCGCGGATTTTGGCGCAGGTCGATCTAACCGGCTTTCAGTTTTTATCCAGCCCACAGGGGCGGGCCTTTCAGACCGCAGGGATCGTCTTGTCGGACGTCGCCCCCATGATCCACACCGATGAGCGCTTGCGCGAGATTGGCGTGGGCGCATGGGCGGGCAAGCTACGGTCTGGCCTTTGGGGGGATGCCCCCCCGCAACCAGAGGGGCCTGATGGATCGATTGACCTCTATGCGCGCGCGCCCGGCGGTGAAGGGTTCGACGCCCTTGGCCTGCGGTGTCGCGCCTTTCTGGACAGTCTCAAACACCCCAGCGTCTTGGTCACACATGGGATCACCAGCCGCATGATCCGCGCCATCGCACTGGGCTTAGGTGCCGAAAGTCTTGCAGATTTGCCCGGCGGCCAAGGCAACGTGTTCCATTTGAAAAACGGTGTGCAAACAGAGTTGGTTTGAGGCTTGCATCACTCGCGACCTTACCCTAAATGAGGGCGCATCGGGTGATTAGCTCAGTTGGTAGAGCGCTTCCTTTACACGGAAGATGTCGGGAGTTCGAGCCTCTCATCACCCACCATCCCAACTTTGATTCGATTTTGAGCCCGCATACCTGACGTGCTAGGTGCGACAACAGCAGTCTGGTTGAGGGTAAATACGCACCTGTTGCGAATTCCTGTCCAGTTAGCCCCAGAAACAGGGCGAATACTTAGACCAATGGACTAGTCTAAAGGGACAGGTGTTTCCTTTTTGATCCATTCAAAATCGTCAACAGTCTGTTTCCAAGTTTCGAATTGCGATCTAATACAACTATGGCGTTATAGAAGCATGCTTTGGTCAAGCTGACTGTGTGTGGTCAGCGCGACCTATCATGCATTGGGGTTTTAATTGGTATCGGGGCTCGGTCTCGAGTTTTAGGGCGCGGTGTTGGGCGGATATCGCTCTGACATCGCGCCTTTCCAGTTTTAAGCAAGACTCAAATTTGCGACCCCGTTATTTCCTTTCGCCTGTCTTGGTGCTTGACGCGAAACCTCCCCTTGCATAGAAGCGCACAACGTCTGAAATTGCTCAGGCGCCATAGATTGCGCGGTTGTAGCTCAGCTGGTTAGAGTACCGGCCTGTCACGCCGGGGGTCGCGGGTTCGAGCCCCGTCAACCGCGCCATTTTCCTTTAGTTTGATCGATGACTGCTGAGCCAAACAAAGCCGCCGTTGACCATTCCCGCATCCAGACCGGAATCAAGCTAAAGGCGCCGGTCTGACAGCCGACCCGTCCCGGCGGGGCGGCTGTTTGGTATCCCGCGCACGCCATTGGTCCCTAGCTATAATTTTGCCAATATAAAGTACCCAGACGGAAACGATCCAATCGTCACACCACGGGTTGGCTGTCAATCCGGCTGATCGCTGTTGTCGTGGAGATGCCCTTCAACCACTCCCGGCTACCTAATTTCCCTCCTCATCCCAAAAACCACGCAGATCACACATTCCCGCTTGACGCATCAACGCGCTTCACCTAATTCGCTTCCTACGCGCGGTTGTAGCTCAGCTGGTTAGAGTACCGGCCTGTCACGCCGGGGGTCGCGGGTTCGAGCCCCGTCAACCGCGCCATTTTACTTTTTTCTCAGAACGACCGACGGATTGGGTCATGTGCCCCGCGCGCTGCGAACCTGTCCTCACAGACCGTTCAAATGCGCAATCGCGGCCTGCAACACCGGGTCTTGGCCCTGCACCAAGGCCGCCCCATCGGTCGCAACGTCGATATCAGGCGGCAGCCCCACGCCTTCATACAGCGTATCATCAGGCGTGCGGTATTCTTGATTGGACAGACCAAACAGCCAGCCATTGGGCAGGGTTATCCCGTGAATATCCGACAAACCGCCGCCGGTGGCCTCGCCCATCACCGTCACTTGCGGCAAGTCGCGCAGCGCCATCGTAAAGATCTCAGCCCCGCTTCCCGTCAGGTTTGAGGTCAACAGCACCACCGGTTGCCCCAGTTGCGCACCGCTCGGGGCAGGGGTGATCACCGCATCGGCCCGATCCACCCATCCCTCACCAGATCGTGTCCGCTTGTAAAACGCCGCCCGTTCATTGGGGGAAAAGAACCCAGCATAGGCCAATGCCGTTCCATCGTTGCCACCGGGGTTATACCGCACATCAATGATCAAACCCGTCGCATTCGCCATCGCTGTGGCCACCTGGGCAAAGGCCTTTTGCGACACCGCGATGCCCGACTGCCCGAACCCTTCGTTGGCCCACATGCCTGCGATCTGGATATAGCCAATCCCATCAGGACGGACGCCAAACCGCATCGGCGCAAGGTCTGAGCGGGTGAGCGTGGCACCTATGTTGGCCAATGCAATTTCGTTCAGCTTCGTACGCTCCAACTCCGGTTCGGGCATCCATGCCGGGGCAAGGCTGGGCGAAAAATAGCCAAGTTCACCGGCGATCAGTTGGATATGCCCATCATCCAGCCCGGCCAGCGCCTGTTTCATCACCTCAAACAGCTCCGTGTCACTCAATTGATCCGCAGACGCGGGTGACAGCGCGCGGCGGGCGTCCCAATCCACACCGTAAAGATTGAAAAACGCATAGTTTTCATCCATCGCCGCCCACATCGTTTCAAACACCGCATGCGCTGATGGATCAGGCGCTGCTGTGCAGGCTTGGGGCAGGGCATCCGCGCGTTCAAAACTCGGCTTGTCAAACGAACTATCCAAATTCAGGCGCAATGTGTCCCCTTGCGCGTCGATTGACGCACCGACCATTGCCTTGACCAATCCCATATGCGCAGGAAAGCTTTCGGAATACGTGCAGCCAGCGCGGGTTTGGTTATAAAGCTTGGCCTGCACCATGCCCAGGTCGATGATATTGCCCGTCGCCGGGCTGATCCAAACGCCGCGTTCGTTGCGGTCAGGCATATAGATCAGCCAAGACACGCCAAAGGCAACCAAGACAAAGATCACTAGACCAACAACAAAGGCGAGCAGTCGTTTCATGTGCTATCCAGACAATTCGTTCAAAATCCGTGCCCAACTGCGGATCCCTTTGTGAAAGCTTTCCAGATCGTATTTCTCATTCGGGCTGTGGATCTGGTCGTCATCTTTGCCAAACCCGATCAACATCGCATCCATATCTAGAATCGTCTTGAAATGCCCCGCAATCGGGATCGACCCGCCGCAGCCCACATAGGCCGCCGCATTTGGCCATTCATCCGACAACGCCTTTTTCGCCTTGGCAAA
>CAKZVL010000139.1 GCA_937922155.1 uncultured Paracoccaceae bacterium
GGAGAAGTTGCTGACTTTGCATTGACTGGATAAATTTTCAAAGCCCACCGTAAAAGCGTCTTCTCCGCCACTTCCCGCTTCTTCTCCGTCCAATCCATCGGCTTGCGGTAATGCGTGGACAGCATCACAAATCGGATCACCTCGCCCGGCACGCCCTGATCGAGCAGGTCGCGCACGGTAAAGAAATTGCCCAAAGATTTGGACATCTTCTTACCCTCAACCTGCAACATCTCATTGTGCATCCAGACCTGCGCAAAGTCGTGACCACAGCACTTTGATTGCGCGATCTCATTCTCATGATGGGGGAACATCAGATCGTTGCCGCCGCCGTGGATGTCGAAGCTTTCCCCCAATAAATCGGCTGCCATTGCGGAACATTCAATATGCCAGCCGGGCCGTCCCCGCCCCCACGGGCTGTCCCAACCGGGCAGCTCATCGCTGGAAGGTTTCCACAGCACGAAATCCATCGGGTCTTCTTTGAACGGGGCAACTTCGACCCGTGCACCCGCGATCATATCATCGACTGAGCGTCCAGAAAGCTGGCCGTAATCTTCGTAAGCGCGCACACGAAACAGAACATGACCGTCTTTCGCATAGGCCATGTCTCTCGCGATCAAATCCGAAATCATCGCAACCATCTGGGCGATATATTCCGTCGCGCGGGGTTCATGATCGGGGCGCAGCGCACCCAGCGCATCCATATCCGCGTGATACCAGCCGATGGTTTCATCAGACCGCTGCCGCACCAAATCCTCGATCGTTCCTTGCGCGCCAGCCTCCTTGCGAGCCAAAGCTGTCGCGTTGATCTTATCATCTACGTCCGTGAAATTGCGCACATAGGTCACGTTTCTGTCGCCATAAACATGGCGCAAAAGCCGGTTCAAAATATCAAACACCAGAACGGGGCGCGCATTGCCCAGATGGGCGCGATCGTACACCGTCGGGCCACAGACATACATCCGCACGTTACTGGGGTCCAAGGGGACAAAATCGTCCTTGGACCGGGTCGCGGTGTTATAAAGTTTAATCGTCATGGCGGCCTCACGCGGGTTTGCCGCGGGCTTAGCGAAATCAGGTCAGAGATGAAACGTGAAAAAGCGGCCCGCGAGATGTCTCAGCAGGGAATAATACAGCAAAGGGTGATGCAGGTCTTTTTCATGGGGCTATCGCTAGCCCGGAACGGTGCGTGAGTCTAGAAATTTCTGCGGCCTTTGAGGCGTCGCTGTTTTGCGCTAGGCTCGCCCCATGTCACGCGATCACGTCAATCATATCTGCGCAGCACTGCCCGGGGCCACCGCCTCTGATCCTACAACGGAGCTTGACAGCTGGAAGGTTGGCGGCAAGATGTTTGCCTGCTTTGGGGATCGGATAAATGGGGTCAGCGTCAAAACCAATAGCGTTGAAACCGCGCAAATGCTGATTGATGCAGGTGCCGCAAGCAAGGCGCGCTATTTTCACAAAAGCTGGGTCACAGTGCCGTTTGATGCAGAACCGGAGGAGCTGCAGCACCGGCTGACAACCTCATACGACATTATCGTCAAATCCTTGTCCAAAAAGGTGCAGGCCACCCTTGCCCTTGACAGATAAAGAAGCGCTCATCCGTTAACTAAGGTTAACACCCCCCATCATCTTGCCAAATAAACTCCCGCCGGAGGCTCCCCCGCTCGCCGCAGGCGCATCAGCTATAGCTGATGACAACGCTTTAAATCCCCCGGCCCAAGGCACCTGATGGGCGATTGATGGGTTGACCTTTTCGTTGCGCCCGTGCCCATTTGCGGCATGACACTTTCAAAACGCATCACACAGGTGACCGGTGGCGGGTCTGACGGTTGGGACGTCTTTTACAAAGCGCGTCGGATGATTGACGCAGGTATTGCCGTCACCGAATTGACGATTGGTGAACACGACGTGCGCACCCATCCCACGATCCTAAGTGCGATGCACGCAGCAGCCGTGGCAGGACACACAGGATATGCCGAAGTGCCGGGCATTCTGGCGCTGCGCGAGGCGGTGGCCGCGCGTATTCAAGACCGCACAGGTGTCGCCACGGGTGTGGAGAACATCGCGATCACGCCCGGTGGTCAAGCGGGGTTGTTTGCCGCCCATCATGCGGTGTGTGATGAAGGCGATATAGCCCTGTTCATTGATCCCTATTACGCCACTTATCCCGGCACGATCCGGGGTGTGGGCGCTGTGCCCAAACCGGTGCTGGCGCGGGCGGAAAACCAATTTCAACTGAACGCCGATGACCTGGCCGCAGCGGCGGTTGGGGCCAAATCGCTGTTGATCAATACGCCCAATAACCCAACGGGCGCGGTTTATAGCAAAGCGACGTTGGAGGGCATCGCGCAGGTCTGTCAGGACCATGATCTGTGGCTGATTTCGGATGAGGTTTATGACACCCAAGTCTGGGAAGGCGCGCATTTGTCGCCCCGCGCCCTGCCGGGTATGGCGGAGCGCACATTGGTTGTTGGGTCCATGTCCAAGAGCCATGCGATGACAGGATCGCGGATTGGTTGGATTTGCGGGCCCAAGGACGCGATTTCCCATATCATCAATCTGGCCACGCACACGACCTATGGCGTGCCGGGATATATCCAAGACGCAGCCCTGTCGGCCTTGAACGAAGGGGCCTGGCTGGAGGATGAGGTGGCGGCGCCGTTCAAGCGGCGGCGCGAAATTGTGCTGGAGGTTTTGCAAGGCCAGACCCTGATCAAAGCGGCGCCGATCAGCGGGGCGATGTATGCGATGTTGGATATTCGCGCCACGGGGTTGAACGGTGAAGACTTTGCCAATCGACTGCTTCAGGCGCACCATATTGCCGTTATGCCGGGCGAGAGTTTTGGCGCTGCGGCCGCAGGGCATTTGCGCATTGCTATGACGGTTGAGGATGATGCGTTTCGCAAGGCCCTGACAACATTGGTCAATTTTGCGGCGGCACAGGTTTGAGAGTCCTGCGCTATTGCGCGTGTTGTGTGGGTTAAAACTGCGGGAACGCCTCCGGCGGGAGTATTTTCTGGCAAGATGATCGGATGGGCTTGGAGCTTCTGATCGGGTTTTGGGAACATCGAAGGAGTGAGTATGGCGCGGTTGGATTTACCCGATGATGATAGGCTTTACCAAGCCCTGCTGGATCGTGATCCGGCCTATGATGACCGGGTCTTTGTGACCGTTGCGAGCACGGGGATATTCTGTCGGCTGACGTGTCCTGCGCGCAAACCCAAGCGGGAGAATTGCGCGTTTTATGCACGCCCGGCTGAGTGTATCGCGGCCGGGTTTCGCCCGTGCAAACGGTGTCATCCAATCGCCAACGAAGGGAGACAGACCAAATGACATTCAGAGAATTACACCGCAAAGGTGATCCGCTTCTTATGGTCAATGTCTGGGATCGCGGATCGGCCAAGATGATGCAAGCGATGGGCGCAAAGGCGCTGGCGACGTCGTCGGCCGCGCATGCGTTCACGCAAGGCAAGCCGGATGGCGGGACCCTGACACGGGACGCGGCACTGGCCCATGCGCAAGAGATTTTGAGCGTGACCCATTTGCCGATCCAAGGGGATTTTGAGAACGGGTTTGGCGATGATCCGCAGACCTGTGCTGAGACGGTTCGATTGTCCGGCGAGGTTGGCATTCATGGGATTTGCATTGAGGATACGATGTTTCCGGGTGGTGACGCCTATCCCTTTGATTTGGCTGTGGAACGGATCGCGGCGGCGGCGGCGGCGGCGCGGTCGTTGAGCGCGGATTTTGTGCTGACGGCGCGCGCGGATGGTATTTTGACCGGCCACTATGACACGCAAGAAGCGATCCGCCGGTTGCAGGCGTTTGAGACTGCGGGAGCGGATTGTTTATATGCGCCGCTGCCGCCTGATATGGCCGCGCAAAAGAGCATTTGCGATGCAGTCACGGCACCCGTTAATGCGTTGATAGCAGGCGCGTTTTGCAAGGAAACGGTTGCCAGCATGGCGGCGATTGGCGTCGGGCGGATTTCGCTTGGATCTTCACTTGCCCGCGTCACCCATCGCGTGATGTATGATGCGGCGAAAGCGATGCTGGGCGATGGTGATTTTGCGCAGCTGCAACGCGGAATCGGGAGTAATGTGATTGATGCGTTTCTGACGCAAGACTAGGCCTGCGAGAACAGATGTTAAGCGACTGACCTTATTTAGAAATTCAGAGTCACAGACTGTGCACAACGCGTACACAAGCTGTACACCGTTTCTTGCCGTTTCGCGGATTAACGGACCGTGCGGGGCTGATTGTTACTGAGCGGTTACTAACAAGTAAAAAAGTGGTTATCGGCGGGGGTTTTTCGCCCGTCCTTAGGGGTCAATTTGGCCCGAACCTACCCCGAGATCAGGGCGGATTTTACCGCGTCGTCCCAGCCAAGATAGAGCTGGTCGCCGTCGCGGATGACAGGGCGCGCCATGACTTTGGGTTTGGCGGCGATTTGCGCCTCCGCTTCTGAGTTTTTGAGCCAATCGTTGAGCGCGCGATAATCGTTGGTGGTGCGATCCACGAGGTTATCGCCAAATTCTGCGATCAGTTCGTTGAGTTCTGTATCGCTGAGCGGGTCGGCGCGGATGTCACGGAAGGTCATCTTTTTCCCTGTGTTTTCCAGATCCTTTTGCGCCCTCTGGCAGAGGCTGCATGTGCTGAGGCCGTAGATGATCATCGTTTGGTCCAATTCAGGTTGGGCGTATGGAAAGGTAGGGATTTAGACCTTGAGAGCGTCGCGGCTGGTCTGAGCGAGTTTTGCAATCAAGGCGTCAGAGATTGGTTTTGTCGCGGAAAAGGTGACGCCGTTTTTGTGGCCTTTAACCCCTCTGCCGCGATGTCGGTGCTGTGTTTGATGATCGCCTTATGCGCGACGTATAATCCACATTGTTTGGTAAAGGCCGCCTAGCTTGCGATGATCGTGTTGTCGATCCCAAAGCCGGGCATGTTGTAGGCGATCAGTTCTTCGACATCTGGCAGTGCGTTGGACAGTTGAGCGCGCAGATTTATGAGCAAGGGGCGCAATGGTTCCACTGCGCCAGCAATATATGCGTCGTGATCAGCAGGCGTTTGCATGGGT
>CAKZVL010000140.1 GCA_937922155.1 uncultured Paracoccaceae bacterium
GCTGGAAGACATCCACATGAACATCGAAGCGCGTCTTAAAGATCTCATCGGCTCCACTGCAGGACGCCTGCACACAGGCCGCAGCCGCAACGACCAATCCGCAACCGATGTCCGGCTTTGGCTGCGTGACACAATCGATGCCATCGAAATCCAGATGGTGCGCCTGCTCGATGCGCTGATCTCAAAGGCTGAGGATCATTTCAATACGGTGATGCCCGGCTTTACCCATTATCAGGTGGCGCAACCTGTCTCCTTTGGCCATCACTTGTTGGCCTATGTCGAGATGTTGCACCGCGACCTGACGCGCTTGCGCGACGCCCGCGCGCGCATGAACGAATGCCCTTTGGGTGCGGCAGCGTTGGCGGGCACGCCCTATCCGCTGGACCGGCATTGGACAGCGGCTGAGTTGCAGTTTGACCGTCCGACCGAGAACAGCATGGATGCGGTGTCGTCGCGTGATCACATCGCGGAGTTTGTGTTCTTTGCCAGCATGTGCGCAGTGCACCTGTCACGTTTCGCCGAGGAGGTGGTGAACTGGAATTCAGATGGGTTCAAGTTCATCGACCTCTCTGACGGTCTCACCTCAGGCTCGTCCATTATGCCGCAAAAGAAGAATCCAGACGCGGCAGAGCTTTTGCGCGCCAAGCCGGGCCGCATTATCGGATCTCTGAATGCCTTGCTCATCGTGCTGAAGGGTCTGCCCATGTCATTCATGAAAGACCTGCAAGAGGACAAAGAACCCCTTTTTGACGCCGCAGCAACAATCGCGCTGTGTCTCGAGACAACCCATGCCCTGGTTGTCGATATGGTCCCGGTCCCTGAAAATATGGCGCGTTTTCTGGATCGCGGCTTTGCGACAGCCACCGATCTGGCCGATTGGCTGGTTTGCGCAATTGGCATTCCGTTTCGCGAGGCGCATCACATCACGGGCGCTGTCGTGGCTTTTGCTGCGCAGCATGGTCTGACTTTGGGCGATGTCCCACTGAAGGACCTGCAAAGGATTGAGCCCCGGATCACTAATGACGTCTACCACGCAATTTCAAATCAGGCGTCCCTTGCCGCACGTCAGAATTTTGGAGCGACAGCGCCCACGCGCGTTGCCGAGGCCTGCAAACGAGCCCGGCAAAGGTTGGTCAGCGGCGCTGAAGTGTCACGAACCTAACCGGCGCGGAGCGAGCATCGGGTTACCAATTACTTTCGACACCGGCTGTTGCCGCAGCCAGGACCAAATGTTGCGCGAGGGTGGAGCAATTCTGTAGGGTCGAATTTGTCATAATCCAGCGTGCAGGATCGGGATGGAAGCACCCCGAACAGTCGGTCAGGGCAAATTCGGCACCGTCTATTGAAGGCTTCGACGCCTGGCGTTGCGCCGCCAAAACCGCCCTGCTGAAGCCGCCGGCCAATGCCGCGTGAGCGAGGTTCGACAGTCCTATGTCTGGAACGCTCACATAGGTTCCAGTACACCACTCCGGCCTTATGTATCAAACGCACCAAGAACATACCTTATAAAAACAAGGCTGTGAATCCATAATGGGCGCATGGGACAATCAATCGTCATACACGGCCTGATCAAGAAGCGAGCAGAGATTGCGGGGGAGCATATAGCGGCCCAAAAGGCAGCGGATGCTATCAAAGACGACCTTGCCGCAATAGATCGCGCCTTGGCCTTGTGCGGTTACGAAGACGACCCAAGGGGCATAGCGCCGCGTACCAAGTACAAGCAGCTATTTGGGCGGAATGAGTTGAAGCTGACCGTGCGCAGGTTGCTAAAGGATGGGCCAGCAGACGACGAAACCCTTGCAGCGGCGATTATAGAGGCCAAGGGATGGGATAGAGATGCTATCTGGCCTGACGTGCTTAAACGGGTGCGTGATGCCCTACAGCGCGATCAGAAGACGGGTAAGGTTGTGCAGGACTTTGGGCCGGATGGGTGTTTGTGGCGGATTGGCGGCAGAAGGTGACGCTTAGTGACGTCAGGCATTTTTGAATTTTGTTAATGACATATTATGTAGGGTATGGGAGGTAGCGTTATGTTTGAGAATTGGGAATCCATCGCTGCTAAGACCGTTGCGCGTTGGTTTGTAAACCATGCTGATCGTGCTTCAGGCGAAGCTATAACTCAGCTCAAGTTGCAAAAATTAGTATACTATGCAGACGCATGGTTCTTGGCCAACTTTGATAAGCCATTGATAAAAGAAGATTTTGAAGCTTGGGCGCATGGCCCAGTCGTGCCAGCATTATACGCGAAGTACCGGAGTCACGGGTGGAACGCGCTTCCCCCTGAAACAGGCGTTAAGGTACCCGAGGATTTGGACGACTACCTTGAAACGGTGCTTGAAGAGTACGGGCAATACGGCGCAAAAAAGCTGGAAAAAATGACCCACGACGAAGAGCCTTGGCTAGCCGCAAGAGGGAATCTTACGCCAGAAGCAGCTTCGAGCACAAAAATATCTAAAGTCGTTATGCGGAATTTTTATGGCAGCAAAATCGAGAAAGAGCCGGTCCAAACCATTTAGGATCAACTCTGGCCAGTCGTCTTCGCAGCCAAAAATTGAACGGAAAGCTCTTAACGGCAGAAACCCCATCGCGGAAGCCGCGCTTCCAAACAGTTTCAGAAAGATCCATTCGATACTCATGCTATGATTCCATAAGCAGAGTCGAGGCTTGGTGCGTTTGATACATAAGGCCGCTATTTCAGTACATTCGGGCTTTCGGGTGATGCGAAATACACGGGGCTTGCGATTGATAACAACAGCATCAGTCTTGTCTTTATTGTTATGTTTGCAGGTTTTTTGAGCGCCCGACTTTTGCGATTATTCTCGCGATCTGCGCCTTGTGCCTTGCGGCGTTGAATGTCTCACAAATCAAGACGCCCAAACTGTCTGGAAACCCAGTTAATGTTGTCATTCTGGCGCTGTACACGCTCTTGGCGACCCTGTTCTACAGCTGGTCCATGCTGTAACCATAGGAAAAAACTGCCTAATCGACGTTGCAAACTTTAACACCCCGTCGCCCAATAAACAAAATTGATCGACAGCGGCTTTAGCCCATTGATTGAGTGTTTGAATACCGCTGACTTTGCTGATGCGACGAATGTCGGCAATGCGGGCTGCGATGCAGAATGTCGGTAAAATGGGCTCAAACCAGACCTTAGCTGCAATCGGCACCAACTTCCGCTAAGCGGGACAAACCCGCCATTCTTTCAGCGCTCTTTAGGGTCCGGAATCGCGCGACTGGCGCCGGACCATTGACGGCCCGCCCCGCCGGGTCGGCGACTTCATGTCTCGCACTGTGGTTCAGATGGAAGATGTGCTTGGCCGACATAAAGCTCTGCCGCGGCACCCGCAGTTCGCCAACCCGCGGGCCGTCAATGGTCCGGCTTGGGTTGAGAAGGGACATCCAACGCCCATAGTCGGCGGTTCTGCAAACCTGATTTCCCCACCGTCCAAAGTCGTTTTCACTTGCTTTGGATCATCCCGGCTGGCACCGCTTCGGCCATGACTATTTTGAACGCTCTTTTTATTTCCCGCCGGCCGGCTGTCGCCTTTGTCGCCATTGGGTTGTTTTGGGGGTGCTTTGCCGCCTTTATCCCAGTGGTAAAGGATCAGCTTGGCGCAAGTGATGCGTTGTTTGGCATTTTGCTCCTTGGCTCTGCGACGGGTCTTGTGTCGTCGATGTGGCTTGCGCCAAAGGCGGACAAGCTGCTGGGCGATCGCGCGATGCAAGTGGGCGTTGTATTCCTGGCAATCGCGTGGCTGGTGCCCCATCAGGTGTCGATCCCGCTGCTGTTTGCCTTTGCAATGGGGCTGGTTGGCATGGCCTCTGGCCTGCTGGACGTGGTCATGAACGCAAGGGTGAGCGAGCTTGAGGCGCAGACGGGCAAGCCGTTGATGAACGCCAATCACGCGATGTTTTCGCTGGCTTACGCGGTGGCCGCTCTGACCACAGGTTTCGCGCGCGAAGCGGGGATTGCCCCGCTTTGGGTGTTTGCAACGGTTGCCTTCATTTCGCTGTTTATGCTGCCCTTTTTGCGGATGGACGTGGCAGAGGTGCCTGAGGACGAAAGCAATGCAGCCAAGTATCCGGTTTGGCCGATTTTGATCTGCGGGTTGATCGTCCTTGTCGCCTTTATGACGGAGGCGATGACAGAAACGTGGTCCGCCTTGCATATCGAACGCACGTTAGGCGGCGGCGCGGCAGAGGGCGCGCTTGGTCCAGCGATGTTGGGCTTTACCATGGCATTCGGGCGGTTCTCGGGGCAGGCGGTATCGGCCCGGTTTTCGGAATATGCGGTGATTTATTTTTCCACCGCGTTGACGGCACTTGGGGCGTTGATCGCGGCATGGGCGCAGGCGCCCTTTGTGGCCTACATCGGCTTTGGCATCCTTGGGCTGGGCGTATCGGTCATCGGGCCCATCGGCTTGGCCATCGTCGGTAAGCTGGTTCCCGCCCACCTGCGCACAGAAGCGATCAGCCGCGTCGCCGTCCTCGGCTTTTCCGGTTTCTTCTTTGCGCCCTTGCTGATGGGGCTGGTGTCAGAGGCATTCGGCCTGCGCATCGCGTTCACTGTCGTCGCGGTGATGGTCCTTTGCGCGATACCGCTGACCTATCGCGCCCAAGGCATGCAGCGCGGATAGGGCTACTGCCGCTCCCATTTCCCTTCAAAACCTTCGGGCACCAGCAAAATATCACGGTCCAACGTGTTCACATCGCGCCGCCCACACAGGGCCATGGTCGTGTCCAGTTCCTTGCGGATCACATCCAGCGCGGTTGTCACGCCCTTTTGCCCCATCGCGCCTAGCCCATAGATATAGGCGCGCCCGATCATCGTCCCTTTCGCGCCCATCGCCAGCGCCTTGAGCACGTCTTGGCCAGAGCGGATACCGCTGTCGAGCCAAATCTCTGTCTGCCCTTCAACAGCCCTAACGATGGATGGCAACGCGCGGATCGAAGAGATTGCCCCGTCAAGCTGACGCCCCCCATGGTTGGACACGACAATCGCATCGGCACCGACGTTCACGGCCGCTTTCGCATCCTCGGCGTCCAGAATTCCCTTGATGATGATCTTGCCGCCCCATTTGTTGCGCAGCTTTGCGATTGTGTCCCAGTTCAGGGCCGGGTCGAATTGTTCCGCGGTCCATGAATGGAGCGATGACATGTTTTCCACGCTTTTCGCGTGACCCACGATATTGCGGAACGTCTTGCGATGGGTGCCCAGCATTTCCAGACCCCATGCCCATTTGGTGGACAGGTCCAACAATGTCGCTGGCGTCAGCTTGGGTGGGGCGGTCAAACCGTTCTTCAGATCCTTGTGGCGCTGACCCAGGATTTGCAGATCGACCGTAATGACCAAGGCAGACACGCCTGCATTTTTGGCACGCGCGATGATGTTGTCGACAAATTCTTCGTCGCGCATCACGTAGAGCTGAAACCAAAACGGCGCTTTCGTATTCTCGCGCACGTCCTCGATGGAACAGATCGACATCGTTGACAGGGTAAAGGGCACGCCAAACGCCTCAGCAGCGCGGGCCGCTTTTATTTCGCCATCGGCAGATTGCATTCCCGTCAGGCCGACAGGGGCAAGTGCCACGGGCATCGCCACCTCTTCGCCCAGCATTGTGCTGGCGGTGGTGCGGTCGGTCATATCGACGGCCACCCGTTGGCGCAGGCGGATTTGATCAAAATCCGTCGTATTTTCGCGGAACGTCTGCTCTGTCCAGCTGCCGCTTTCGGCATAATCAAAAAACATCTTGGGCGCACGACGTTTGTGCAGACGCTTGAGGTCATTGATATTTGTGATGATCGGCATAGCGTGAATCCTTGAAATTGGTGAGGTTTTGTTACCAGTTTGGCGGGGGTTGCACAATATCACACCCAATTTTTACGCTTTATCACTTGTTTGGGTTTCTCAACTAACAAACCGAGAACGCAAGCGAGTGAGTAGCCAAGGCTAATGTTAAACGATCGTTGGATGATGGCATGCGTCTTGGGTTTTTTGGGACTTGTCTTGGTTATGATGACCACAACATTTCCCGAAAACATAGGTATCCAAATTTATGATGACAAACCCAGTGATCCGCTTTTGATCATAGTTATTCTGGCCGCGATGCCATTCAGCAACCTGATGCTTTTGCGCCGTAACTGGTTGTTGATGCGGGCCAACCGAAGGTTGGCAAAAGCTGAGGCAAATGCGCAAATTGCGGCCCGTGTTGATCCGCTTACCGGATTGTCCAACCGACGCAAATTTCATGAAGAGTTGGACAGGCTGAACAGGCTTGACCACTGCCGTCCCTTCGCGCTGCTTTTGATTGATCTGGATTATTTCAAACCGATCAACGATGCCTACGGGCACGCGGCAGGCGATGAAGTCTTACTTGAAACGGCCAACCGCCTCAAGCTTGTGGTGCCGCAAAATGCCCTGTGCGCGCGGATGGGTGGCGACGAATTTGCGGTGATCATGACCGCACGCTATGGCAGCGATATCCAAAAGCAAGCTGCGGATTTGGGGAGTGCGATTTGTGGCGTATTAAGCCAGCCAATTGATCTAACAGATCCCGCTGGCGAAAGCGTTCAGATATTTGCCTCTATCGGGATCGTACCGTCACTTGGGCCGGCCAGCGCGACCGAATTGCTCCGCCTCGCGGATGAGGCGCTTTATCGCCGCAAAGATAACGGGCGCGATGGGTGGTGGATCGCCGCGTCGCCAAAGCCTATGGCCGCACGTCGCGTCAACCGCGATGCGCTCCATCGGCGAGGGTCTTAACAAACTCCAAAACGTCCGCCGTGCTGTCGCCGCGCCCGATACGTTCGACGATGGCCGATCCGACAACGGCCCCATCCGCGACCTTTGCAACCGCTTCGGCGGCCTTTGCCGTTTTGATTCCAAACCCGACGATAACAGGCAGGTCGGTTTGGGATTTGATCCGCGCAACCTCAGGGGCGACGTCATCTGACTGCACATCTGCCGCGCCGGTAATTCCTGTCATCGACACGTAATAGACAAAGCCGGAGGTGTTTTGCAGCACCGTCGGCAGCCGCTTGTCATCCGTGGTGGGCGTGGCCAAACGGATAAAGTTCAACCCGGCTTCCTGCGCGGGTAAGCACAATTCGTCATCTTCTTCGGGGGGCAGGTCGACCACGATCAATCCGTCGATCCCAGCCGCAACCGCGTCCTTCAAAAAGGCGTCAACGCCTTGCGAATAGATCGGGTTGTAATAGCCCATCAACACAATTGGCGTGGTGTCGTCGGATTTGCGAAATGCGCGCGCATAGTCCAGCGTTTTGGCCAATGTCATCCCGTTTTCCAGCGCACGCTGCCCGGCCAGTTGGATCGTGGAACCATCGGCCATCGGGTCGGTAAACGGCATGCCAAGTTCGATGATATCGACGCCTGCGTCTGGCAGACCCTTCATGATGTCTAGCCCGCCAGCCTCTGACGGATCGCCCGCCATAATATAGGCAACAAAGGCCTTTTTGCCGTCGCTCTTTAGCTGCGCAAATTTGGCGTCTATTCTGCTCATCGCTATCCCCGTCATCAAACTTGGTTGGGTTTGCGCGATAGGGCACGAAAAATCAATGGGGAACGGGCGGCTATGCTGCGGGCGGCGTTTGCTTTGCCCGATCAGACGTTGCATTGGCACCACAACATGTCATGAAATCTCTCATTCAGAGTCGTCAATCATAAGTTGAAGTGGCACGGACGCAATATTCATTAAAAGAGACATGTCTTTATGTTAAAGTACCGCCAACGCATCTCAGTTTTCGCCTTTGCGGCATTGGCATTGCTCAGCTTGGCGTTCATGACTTTGCCAGACCTTTCGTCCGTAAAGGTTGGCCGAGCGTCGTTTTGGTTGCTGTTGGTTGCGCTGATCGCGGGGGGCGGATTGGTGTGGAAACGTCCGCATTGGTCCATCCTTGTGGCGATCATCATAGGGTTGATTGCCATCCCCTTTTTGGTTCTGGCGCGCGCTTTTGGCACCGTCCACGTTATGTCTTTGGTCTTTCACCTGCAATTTGGAACCGAAGGCGCGAGCCTCGTTGGAATGGAAAGTGAGTTGCGCCACGGCATTCTGGGACCTGTAGTGTTCATTTTTGCAAGCTTTGGCCTCTAGGCCGTCGGGCAAATGCGTCAATGGGTGTTTTGGACAGCAGCTCTCGCGCTTTTTGTGCTGAACCCGATGACGATACACTTGTCCACATTCGCGTTTCGCCCCGAAGTCCAAAGTGATCTTCACACACGGCTGGTTGAACCACAGGTGGAAACGCCCAATGTGCGCCCCGATGTCATTATCATCTATCTGGAAGGGCTCGAACGGACATTCAATCGCACCGATCTGTTTGGCGACGTTTATGCGCAGATGGAAGCGTTCGAGGCAGAGGGCCTGACATTCACCAATATCATGCAGGTGGACGGGACAGCCTGGACCCTTGCGGGTTTAACGGCGACAAAATGCGGTGTGCCGCCCTTGTTTAATGGACTAAAGTTCAAGAACAATTTCCAAACCGAGACTGAGTTTTTGACATCAAGGGTTTGCCTGCCCGATATCCTGGCCCAAGCAGGGTATCGCAATACGTTTCTCCTTGGCAGTGACCAGACGTTTTCGGGCAAGAACAATTTGCTGGCTTCTCACAATTTTCCCTATGTGCTGGACCGGTTTGAGATGGAAAAACGCTTCAGCGACCAAGAGCTTAGCGCAGCGCTTTCTGACTGGGTTTTGGATGATCAAATGCTGTTTGACACGGCGCTGAGCATCTATGCGGAAAAGACGCGTGATCCTGACCCGCTGTTTATGGTCATCGAAACATATGGGCCCCACGGCAGTACCGCAACGTTGTCGCGTAATTGCACGCCGGACGGGCAATCCATCGTGACCGATGACGTTCCCGCCAGCGTCGCCTGTACGCTAAAGGATACAGATCGGTTCATTGATGAACTGCGGGTCGCCCGGCAAGATCGCCCAAGCTTGTGTTTCTTCTTTCTGACCATTTAAACCACGGCCGAAAAATCAGCGGGCAGATGCCTGTCGATGAACGCCGCAACACTGCCGTCATGTTTAGCCTCGGCTTTGAGACGCCTTACCTGACACCGGGATCGATCAACGATCGACCGGGCAGTTTGATGGATCTGTTTCCTACCATGTTGGCGGTCATTGGCCTTGACGGTGCGGATGCGACCGCTGGTCTTGGCGTTTCACTGTTTTCCAACCAGCAAACCCTACTTGAGGAAAAAGGGTTGGAACGCCTTGATCTGGAGCTATTCCCAAACCCCGATCTTGCCAACGCGATCTGGAATTAGGGCCGTCGCCGACCTGCTGCCCTGCACAGATCGCCTTGCGGGGCGCGCAATTGCTGCCTAAAGGGAAGTGGATTTGATGGGAGAGCCAAAATGGGTTTCAAAATGGGTATCGTGGGTTTGCCAAATGTGGGCAAATCAACCTTGTTCAACGCGCTGACCAAAACAGCAGCAGCGCAGGCGGCGAACTTTCCGTTCTGCACAATTGAACCCAACGTGGGCGACGTGGCCGTGCCCGACGCGCGGCTTGATAAACTGGCCGAAATCGCCAGCTCCAAACAGATCATCCCGACGCGCATGACCTTCGTGGATATCGCGGGCCTCGTCAAAGGCGCCTCCAAGGGGGAGGGGCTGGGCAACCAATTCCTCGCTAACATCCGCGAATGCGACGCCATCGCCCATGTGCTGCGCTGCTTTGAGGACGACGACATCACCCACGTGGAGGGGCGCGTTGACCCGGTTGAAGACGCCGAAGTGATCGAAACCGAACTCATGCTGGCCGATCTGGAAAGCATTGAAAAGCGGATGCAAAACCTGACCCGCAAAGTGCGCGGCGGCGACAAAGAGGCGGTGCAGCAGGTCAAGCTGCTCGAAATGGCGCAAGCCGCGCTTGAGAGCGGCAAACCCGCCCGCACCGTTGAGGTGGACGCAGAGGATGCAAAGGCGTGGCGCTTGCTGCAATTGCTCACGACCAAACCCGTCCTTTACGTTTGCAACGTCGAAGAAGACAGCGCCGGGTCCGGCAATTCGCAATCCGCGCGCGTCGGTGAAATGGCCGCGGCCCAAGGCAATAGTCACGTCGTGATCTCCGCCCGGATCGAAGAAGAAATCTCCCAGCTAGAACCGGAGGAAGCAGAAATGTTCCTCGGCGAAATGGGCCTCGAAGAACCGGGGCTCGATCGCCTGATCCGCGCAGGCTACGAACTGCTGCACCTGCAAACCTACTTCACCGTCGGCCCGAAAGAGGCGCGCGCCTGGACCATCAAAGAAGGCACCTCCGCCCACCAAGCCGCCGGCGTGATCCACGGCGACTTTGAAAAAGGGTTCATCCGGGCGGAAACGATTGCCTATGACGACTTCGTCACGCT
>CAKZVL010000141.1 GCA_937922155.1 uncultured Paracoccaceae bacterium
AGCGCGTCATAGGTCTGAAATATAACCTCTGCCTGCTTGAACCACGCACTACGGATAACACTGGCCCGATGCACCGCCATCGCGGATAAGGCAAGGCCCTGTTCAATCTCCCAAATCGCCTCCGGCTTGAGCGCAGCACGCGACTTGGGATCGGTATAAAGCAGCTCTAGCCCGGCCCCCACAGCCCAGGATCGCAAAGTCGTCCAACTCTCCCACAACTCCGCAGAGGAAAACGGTTCGGGAACATTATCCACTGTAAACCCTGCAGATTTCAGCGCATCCAACCCATCCTCACAGGCCTGCAACACACCCTCTTCCATCGGATAGGCACCGCCCCAATCACCAAGCCAGCCAATCCGGCCAGATTGCAACGCGACCAAAGGTGCGTTATACTCAAACACCCCCGCCCCATGCGGTTGACGCGGATCAGGGCCCGCCTGAACCGACAACAGCAGCGCCAAATCATCCGGGCAGCGCGCCATCGGTCCATTGGTCGAAAGCTGATGCAAAAAGCTGTCCCCAACAGGTTCAGACGGAACCAGCCCCCAACTGGGGCGCATCCCATAAACCCCATTCCAGCCCGCCGGATTGCGCAAACTGCCCATCATGTCACTGCCATCGGCCAGCGCCGTCATGTTCAACGCCAGCGCCACAGCCGCACCACCCGAGGATCCACCAGCCGTCTTGCCCGCCTCAATCGCATTCGGCGTCGCACCAAAGACAGGGTTGTAGGTATTGCTGCCCAGACCAAATTCCGGCGTATTGGTTTTCCCGATAATGATCGCACCGGCATCCTGCATCCGCCGAACCATTATGTCAGACGTCGCCGCAGGCTTGCTGGCAAACAAAGGCGACCCCATCGAGGTCGGTATTCCCGCAACATTCGCCAAATCCTTCACCGCAATGGGCAAACCATGCAGCACACCCTTAGCAGGCACCATATCAGCGGCAGCGGCTTCATCCATTAACACCGCTTCTGGGCGCAGCGAAACGATGGCATTGGCCGCAGGGTTCACATCCGCGATCCGCGCCAATGTGGCCTCCATCAACGCGCGTGACGTGATCGTTCCAGCCGCGATACCAGCAGCAAGCTCGGTGGCGGATTTTTTCAGCAGTGGGTCCATAGACACAGCATGATCAACCGCGCCAAGATTGGCAATCCGAACTTAATCCTCGCCCTGCGCATCGGCCCGGCTCTTGCCCGAAACATCCATCGCCAAGGTCGCGCCCATCAGCCCATCCAAATCACCGTCCAAAACACCCTTGGTGTCAGAGGTTTCATAGTTGGTGCGCAAATCCTTCACCATCTGATAGGGCTGCAAAACATAAGACCGGATCTGATTGCCCCAACCCGCATCCCCCGCGCTTTCATGCGCTTCGTTGACAAGGGCTGAGCGTTTATCAAGTTCGATCTGATAAAGCTGCGATTTTAGGGCCTTCATCGCAATGTCGCGGTTCTGGTGCTGGGATTTGACGGAGCTTGTGACCACGATCCCGCTCGGCGCGTGGGTGATCCGAACGGCGGAATCGGTGGTGTTCACGTGCTGACCACCCGCACCCGAAGACCGGTAAGTGTCGATGCGAATATCCGACGGGTTGATCTCAATCTCGATGTTGTCGTCAACCACCGGATACACCTTCACAGACGTAAACGACGTGTGCCGCTTGGCCGCTGAATCAAACGGGCTAATCCGAACAAGGCGATGCACACCGCTTTCGGATTTCAACCATCCATAGGCATTGTGACCACTGATCTTATAAGCCGCCGACTTGATGCCCGCCTCTTCGCCCGGCGTCTCAGACTGCAGCTCTACCTTATAGCCTTTCTTTTCAGCCCAACGGGTATACATCCGCGCCAACATATTGGCCCAGTCGCAGCTTTCCGTACCACCCGCACCAGAGTTGATCTCAAGAAACGTATCATTGGCATCCGCCTCACCGTCCAGCAACGCCTCTAGCTCTTTGGCGGCGGCTTTGGTGCGCAGGACAGCAATCGCAGCTTCGGCCTCACTCACAACCTCTGCGTCGTCTTCCATCTCTCCCAATTCGATCAGGTCAATGTTGTCCTGCAGTTCTGTGGCGATGCTCTCGTAATTGGCGATATTGTCCAACAAAATCTGGCGATCGCGCATCAACTTTTGCGCCGCTTCCGGATTATCCCAAAGGTTGGGATCCTCCACCCGCGCGTCGAATTCTTCCAAACGATGGGACGCCGTTTCATAATCCATCCGCTGACCAATCAGGTTCAGTGACTTGCGGATGTCCTCGATAAAGGTTTGTGTTTCAGCGCGCATGGTTCTTCCAACTGAGATTGAAAGACCTGATAGCCTGCCACCGAACAAGCGGCAAGTCGGATAGGTGATCACAGCGCTAAGCCGGTGTGTCAGCCGACCCGTGGGGTGGCGATAGGAGCGTTTGTGTCTGGGCGTTTTATGGTTGCCAAATCATAGCTAGGGACCAACCGCTCGCGCGTGTTGCCAAACAGCCGCCACGCCGGGACGGGTCGGCTGTCAGACCGGCGCCTCCGGCTTGATTCCGGTCTGAAAATAGGAACACAAACCTGCGCACATGATCAGTAAAGCCCACCAGACGACAGCGAACCAAAGCTTGCTCTTGGGCCCACGGTCGCCGTTGATCCGGTGGATGTCCGTACCTGCCGGGTCGTCGTTTGCGTCTGGTTATAAAGCGGAAGGTCCGCCGCCATAGCAAATCCACCATCAATGTTGATACCGAACGCCGGCTCTTCACCATCGCGGAAACACTCCGCCACGACGTTGTTGCCAGAGGCACTGTTGGGCAGACGCGCACCGGTAAAGCGATCAATTTTGATGAACTGACAAGTGGTCGGGATCGTGAAATCACCACCGCCGTATTGATCAATCGCGCTCTTCATAAACTCGTTGAACACAGGGCCACAGATACCACCGCCCGATGCTCGCTCCCCCAAGGATCGCGGCGTGTCAAACCCGATATAACAGCCCGCAACAATGTTGGACGAAAACCCAACGAACCAAACATCTTTGGCGTCGTTCGTCGTCCCGGTTTTGCCCGCAATCGGCACCGGCAACTTCACGGTTCCACTCGCTGTCCCGCGATCCACAACACCGCGCATCATCGACGTCAGCTGATAGGCCGTGATCTCATTCATCACCCGTTCGCGGTTGGACGTCACCTTGGGCGCAGTGCCGCTGGCCAACAACACATCGCAATCCTCGCAGGTGCGCTGATCATGACGGAACACGGTTTCACCGTATCGGTCCTGCACCCGGTCAACCAGCGTCGGCTCCACCCGCTCACCGCCATTGGCAAACATCGCATAGGCCGCCACGATATTGAAAAGCGTCGTCTCGTCCGAACCCAGCGAGGTCGACAAAACCCGGTTCATACTTTCATAAACCCCAAACTTCTCTGCATAGCGCGCGACGGTATCAATCCCGATCTCTTGCGCCAAACGCACGGTCATCAGGTTGCGCGATTGTTCAATCCCTGTGCGCAACGGCGTCGGCCCATAAAACCGCTCTGACGCGTTTTGCGGGCGCCACAACCCTTGCGGCGTATTAATCTCAATCGGCGCATCCACAACAATCGTCGCAGGCGTGTACCCACTGTCCAACGCAGCCGCATAAACAAACGGCTTAAACGCCGATCCCGGCTGACGACGCGCTTGCGTCGCACGGTTAAAGACAGAGTCTTGATAGCTAAAGCCACCTTGCATCGCCAAAACACGGCCAGAGTTCACATCCATCGCCATGAAACCGCCCTGCACTTCGGGCACCTGAACCAACGTCCAACGGGTGAAATTGCCACCCTCAGTCCGTTCCCGCACATGGATCACATCACCCGGTTCAAAGTTCTCAAACAGGTTGCCCCGGAACCAATTGGTGTCGGATCGTGGCACAAGGTTCCCGCGCGGATCATCCAGCGCCACGCCTTCGATCCCAATGACGACTTCCTGATCGCGCACCTCCAAAACCACAGCAGGCAACCACGTCCCACCAAGCGTGATGTCACGGGCAACATCAACGCGGGCCAGGGCCGCGCGCCAATCCGCTTCAACAGCCAAAGCGTCAGCAGGGATCGTCTTGTCAGTGCCACGCCAAATGCCACTGCCTCGATCATAACTTTGCAAGGCACGCTGCAACGCATGGGCCGCATCCACCTGCAAATTGGGATCAATCGTCGCGCGGATCGCAAGACCCCCGGAAAAGAATTCTTCCTCACCAAAGTTCTGGCTCAACTGACGGCGAATTTCGTCCGTGAAATAATCGCGCGGCGGCAGCTCAGAACGAAAACTCTCAAAATCGCCGTTCTGCACCGTGCGCAAAGGTTCCGCGCGGGCCCTCTGATATTCATCCTCATCCAGATACCCGTTTTCCCACATCTCACGCAGAACGAAATTACGACGATCCACAGACCGATCATATTGCGTCACCGGATCATAGGTTGACGGCGCCTTGGGCAAAACAGCCAGATAGGCCACTTCTTCCGCCGACAAGGCCGACAGCGGTTTGTTGAAATAGGCCAATGCGGCCGCCGTTACACCATACGAATTTTCCCCAAGAAAAATCTCATTCAGGTACAATTCCAAAATACGTTCCTTGGACATCGCCCCTTCGATACGGGACGCAAGGATGATCTCCTTGATCTTACGCTCTGCAGACCGCGACCCATCCAAAAGGAAATTTTTCATCACCTGCTGGGTAATCGTTGATGCCCCGCGCAAAACACTCCCGCGCGAACGCACAGCCTCGACCAATGCTGCGGCCATACCGCGCGGATCATATCCGGCATGTTCGTAAAAATTCTTATCTTCTGCAGAAATAAACGCCTGTTTGACCAGTTCGGGAATCTCTTCCGCTGGCGTGAACAAACGCCGCTCAACCGCGAATTCATCAATGATCTGCCCTTCGACAGAATAGATCCGGCTAATCGTCTTGGGCGTGTAAGAGGCCAGCGTTTCATAGGTCGGCAAATCCCGCCCATACATGTGAAACACACCACCAATGCCAAGGCCAATCATAACAAGGCCAAGCGTCAGCATCGTAAAGATACCGCCAAAGAAAGACAGGATAAAGCGAAACAAGATCAAACGCCCATTATTGTATTTTCATTTGTTATACCTGACCACAGCCTAGGGTCAAAGCCAGAACAGGGGGAATTGTGCGCCATTCCGCCGCGCATTTTATCACGTTTCTGGTATATTTTGCGCAAGCTTACTGGCGCACCAGCGGCTTTCGCGCCGCCTCATCCACGACCCAGCGTTCAATCGCTTGCGCAATGCCCGCAACAATCGGAGCGCGGCCTTGCGCCGATTTCAAAACCTCTCGGTCCTGAGCAGAAGATAAAAACCCAACTTCAATCAGCACAGACGCAAAATCAGCCGCCGTCAGCACAGCCAACCGGCCCATGCGCCGCGGCTTTGAATTCAGCCGCGCGCCGCTACCACGGAACGCCTCAACCAGATAATCAGCAAACCGATCGCCTGCCGGGGCCGTTTGCGCCCGCGCGAGGTCCATCAACACGCCCGCCACGCGATCACCCTGCCCGCTCAGGTCCACACCAGCGATCAAATCGCCCCGCTCATGACGCTCCGCCATGCTTTGCGAAGCGCGGTCTTCCCCTTCTTGGGATAAGGTATAAAACGACGCCCCCCGCGCTTGGTCCTCCGCAAGGGCATCCGCATGAAGCGACACCAGCAAATCCGCCCCAGCACGACGCGCAATCGAAATACGCTCCGCTAGCGGCACGAAATAATCCGCATCCCGCGTCAGGATCGCGCGCACATTGCCCGCCCGGTTCAACCGATCTGCAAGTTCAATGGCAAGGCTCAACATCAACTGCGCCTCTTGCAAACCACCCCGCTCCGCACCGGGGTCTAGGCCGCCATGGCCCGGATCAATCACAATGACCGGTGGCCCACCTTCGGTCACAGGCGGCGCAAGGGTTGGTGTGCGCGGCGTCCAGGTCGCATCCTCAGGCGCGCCTGAACGGGCCGCAAAATCCGCCTCGCTCGCCGGTGTCAGCACAATTTTCAAATCTGCCGTACCGGTATCGGGATCAACCGATAACCCCGCCTCGCTCAGCGCCAATGGCCCGGCAAGGTCGGCCACCAACCGTGACCAACCGGGGCGAAATGCGCCAAAGCGCACACCAGTGACCAAATCGCTCGCCAGAATATCCGCAGCGATCATCGCCCCCCAATCGACCTCTCGGAAATCAACAACCAACCGTTCAGGGGCATCTAAGGTGAAAACCCGATACGGCACCGTCTGGCTAAGGCTTAATTCAACCACCAAATCGCCACGGCGATCCTCAATGCGACTATTCACCGGATCAACACGCGCCAAACCGCTGAAATCCTGTGCAAAAACCGCGCTGCACATCAGGCAAAAGGCAACAATCAACCGGATCATGAAAGCCCCGCGAAAAAGGACTTGAGCCGCGACAGCCCTTCCTCAATATCCGCCGTTGATCCCGCATAGGAAAACCGCAACCAATGCCGCCCCTCAACAGGGTCAAAATCAAGCCCCGGCGTCACCGCCACCCCCGCTTGTTCCAACATGGCAGAGGCAAAGCCCAGCGCGTCATCCGTCAGATGCGCAACATTGGCATAAATGTAAAACGCCCCATCCGCTGGAGCGATGGTCGTCAGCCCGCAGACCTTTAGCCCGTCCAACATCAACACCCGGTTTTGCGCATAAACCGCACAATTGGCCTCAAGTTCCGCGTCACACTCCATCGCCGCCAAGGCAAGGCGTTGCGCCGCATGGGGCGCGCAAATGAACATATTCTGCGCTAATCGTTCAACGACGCGCACATGATCAGGGGGCACAACCATCCACCCAATACGCCAACCGGTCATTGAAAAATACTTGGAAAACGAATTTACGACATAAACCTCATCCGTCACTTCCAATGCCGACACCGGTCGCTTGGTCCCGATCCCGTGATAAATCTCATCAGAGATCAGGGACACATCCGCCTCGTCGCAGGCGCGGTGCAAGGCAGTCAGTTCTGCGCAATCCAACATTGTCCCCGTCGGATTGGCCGGTGAGGCAACGATCAAACCATCCAATCCCGCCACATCGCGCGGCTGGGGTTGATAGCGCCCCTCAGCCGTTGTCTGTATTTCAACCGGCTGCAATCCCACTGCCTTTAGGATCTGGCGATAGGATGGATAACACGGCAATCCCAACCCAACCTTTGCGTCATTGTCAAAAAGGGCGGAAAACGCCAACAGAAACCCGCCAGAGGCACCAGACGTGACAACAATCCGCGCAGGGTCCAGATCAACGTTGTACCAATCCCCGTAATGCCGCGCGATGCGCGCACGCAGCTCCGGCAGGCCCAGCGCAACGGTATAGCCCAAAGGCTCCTCCAGCGCTTGCGCCAAAGCCGCACGCGCCGCCGCAGGCGCCCCCGTCCCCGGCTGACCAACCTCCATATGGATAATGTGGCGACCTGCATCCTCAGCAGCACGGGCCGCTTCCATCACGTCCATCACAATAAAGGGATCAACCATTCCTCGGGTTGAGATTTGCATGCTTTGCCTCTTATGTTTGCGCCCATACATGCCCTCGTGTCGCAGGGGCCGTCAATCGCCTTGGCACCGTCTTTCAGATATGTTCTGAACGGGCGGCAAAACCGGAGGATACATCATGCGCCTTGCACTGGCCCTAACCCTCGCTCTCGCGACCCCTGCGATGGCGCAAAACATGTCCGACGACGAACGCGCTGATTTCCGTGCTGAGGTACGCGCATACTTGCTGGAAAACCCAGAAGTTATTATGGAAGCCATCCAAGTCCTGCAAGGACGCGAACAAGCCCAAGCCGCAATGGCCGATCAACAACTGATCACGAACAACGCAGAGGCGCTGTTCAATGATCCAACCTCCTTTGTCGGCGGCAACCCCGATGGCGACATCACAATCGTTGAATTTCTCGATTACCGCTGCGGCTACTGCAAACGCGCCCACCCAGAAGTGGCAGAGCTGATTGCGCGCGACGGCAACATACGCCTCATCGTCAAAGAATTCCCAATTCTGGGCGAAGCCTCAACGCTCGCCTCCCAATACGCATTGGCGGTCAAACTCACGCAAGGCAATGATGCCTATAAAACTGTCAACGACACGCTCATGGCCATGCGCGGTGACGTCACCCTCGCCACCCTAGCCCGCATCACCAAGGAATTGGGTCTAGACGACGACGCCATCCGCGCCACCATGGAAAGCGATGAGGTCGCACAAATCTTGGAAAACAACCGTCGCCTTGGTCAAGCCATGCAAATCAACGGAACACCCAGCTTTGTCATCGAAACCGAACTCCTGCGCGGCTATCTCCCATTGGAACAAATGCAGCAGGTTGTGGCCCAAGCACGCGGCTAACGCCCCTAGTCAAACGCGCATCAGCAAAACCAAACAGATTTTTCGCTCTGCATTGACTGTGCCTTTTGATACTAGTATTCCAGTACAGTTAGATATCTGCCGATGCCGCACGCCATCAAATTGAAAAGTTTTGGTGTTCCATGCCCCTTGAAACCAAGAAACAGAACCACCTCGTTAGGAATGAAACATGACTAAGCCCGTAATCGGATTTATTGGCCTCGGCCTGATGGGCGGCAACATGGCCGCCTGCCTGCAAGACAACGGGTTTGACCTTGTGGTCATGGGACGCAACAAAGACGCGGTTGCAGCCGTCGTAAATCGCGGCGGAAAAGAGGTAAGCACACCCAAAGAACTGGCCGCGGCCAGCGACATCATCATGCTTTGCGTCACAACCTCCGACGTGGTGGAAAGCCTGATCTACGGCGACAACGGCATTCTTGCGGGCATCAAAGACGGCGCCGTCGTCATCGACTATGGCACCTCCATCCCGGCTTCGACGAAAAAGATCGGCGCAGACCTCGCCGCGAAAGGTGCAGGCATGATCGACGCGCCGCTCGGCCGCACACCAGCCCACGCCAAAGATGGCCTGCTGAATATCATGGCCGCAGGCGATAAAGAAACGTTTGAAAAGGTGAAACCAGTTTTGGACGTGCAAGGCGAAAACGTCTTTTACGTCGGTGCCCTCGGCGCGGGTCACACAACCAAACTGATCAACAACTTTATGGGCATGACAAC
This sequence comes from uncultured Paracoccaceae bacterium, assembly GCA_937922155.1. GTDB lineage: Bacteria > Pseudomonadota > Alphaproteobacteria > Rhodobacterales > Rhodobacteraceae > Cognatiyoonia. The sequence continues at coordinate 9,120 of CAKZVL010000141.1, forward strand.
CGTCTGCGCAATGAGCCAAGCCTTCGCCGTGGCCGACCGTGCCGGTGTAGATCGCCAACAGCTTTATGACATCATGTCCGCCGGGCCATCAAACTCTCCTTTCATGGGGTTCGCCAAAAACTACGCCGTAGATGGGGTCAGCGACCTTGGGTTCTCAATCGCGAACGCCAACAAGGATATCAGCTATTTCGTCCAAATGGTCGCCGACATGGGCACCCGCGCAGAAATCGCCGAAGGCACATCCACAAACCTAAAGGCGGCAATGGCGGCAGGCATGGGCGACGGCTACGTGCCAGAGATTTTCGACTATTTCCTCAAGCTGAAAACCTGAGCAACGGCCCCCAGCAGTTAAGGCCATAGTCGTATACAACAATTGTTGTATGCGCGTTGCGCGCGTGTCTGATAGGATCAGACCATGCCCGACGAAACACCCAATCTAAGCCCGGAGGAGATTGCAAAACGTCTTGGCGACGTCGTCGGCGAACCTGACAAGTTTATTGAGATCATGGGCTCCTTCAACAGCCTCTTCGAAGGTGCCGCCCACCACGGGCAACGCTCCTTTGGCGATGTAGAGGCCGCGGCACTGACATCTGTGGCCGCTATGTCTGACGTCAAATCCCATGCCTCCGTCGGACGGCAAGTGGGTGAGATGCTGGAAAAGTTTGAAAGCCCGGCCTACTTGGTGCGGGAAAGCGGACAAATCATGGCGCAGAATTCCGCCGCCTTCGCCACCTACAACCTAGGGACAAACGCAACACTCGCCGACCTCCCGCTTGCGCTGGAAATGGATGCGCAAATCAACAAAGTCGTCCGCGCCAGCCTCGAACCGGGCAAAAACAGCTATGATGCCGTCCTCAAACGCGCATACGCCACCGACGACGACCACCCCCTCACGCTGTCCATCACGCCGTCCAAACCAATGGTCGACGGCGAAGGTGAGGCATTGGTCTTTGTCGTCAATTCGCGCTGGAAAACGGCAGCGGCCGGATTGATCAAACGCGAATTCGATCTAACCGAAGCAGAACGCGAACTGCTTGAATCCTTCTTGGACGGTCAATCAACACAAGACATGGCCAAACAACGTGGCCGATCACACGCAACCATCCGCACACAATTCCACAGCCTCATGACCAAAATGGGCGCACGCACCCAAACGGAACTGTTTCGCAACGCGCTTTCCGTCTCCCAATTCGTCGACAAAATCAGCGCCATCGCCGAAGTCCTGCGTCACCCCCACCGCAAACGCGCTGACATCCTACGTCCCGGCGGTCGTAGCGTCGAGGTGACGATGGCAGGCGATTTTTCCGGTCTTCCAGTCGTGTTTTTAGCCAACTCATTCATCTATCGGTTTGAAAGCAAGAATGAACAAATCTTGCATGATGCCGGGCTGTGCATGTTTAGCATCTGCAAACCCGGCTACGGCGACACCGATCCACCAGTTCCCGGTGACTGCCCTATTGAGACAGCCGCAAACGACATCGAAGCTTTGCTAGACCAGCTCGGGCATGAAAAAACGGTCTTGATGACAACAAACAACGCCTCACCCTTCATGTATAAGTTAAGCGCGCTGTTGGAACATCGTTTGTCTGGCCTCGTTCCCTGCTCTGCCTTCTTGCCCCCAAACTATTTTGACGAAGAAAATTGCCTTTCCACTTGGGTCAAAGGCACAACGCGCGCCGTGCGAAACTATCCAAGCGTCGCTGAATTCTTGATAAAAGCAGGCGTGCCCGCATGGACCAAGATGGGCGCAAAAAGGTTTTACACCGTCCAGTTCAAAGCCCACGTCAAAACATTGCAACAATTACTGGCCCCGACGTACCTCGCAGAATCACAGCACGCGTTGGAAACCAGCACCAAACAGCAAACCATCGGTGCGGCATCAGAAATCAGGTCTGCTTTTGATGACTTCACTAACGACATCGCCGCGACTGACCTCCCCATTCTTTTGATCCACGGCGACAAGGACGAGGCCTTTCCAATCTCTGGCGTGCGCAGGTTCGCACACGATAACCCCGCGCGCGCGCAACTGCTCGAACTTACCGACGTCGGGTCAGCTGCGGTTGGTGTGCATAGCGCTGAAATCTTTGACGCAGTCAAAACGCTCCTGACCAGAAAATCGCCCCAGTCATAGGCAATTTTCAAAATACAACATCTGTCGTATGCGCTATCAGATCAGGCCCCCTATCCTACTTTCATGAACGGCGAATTAACAAAGCCGGTATTTCCAATGGGGGTTATAAATGAGAACTTTAGGTCTAATCAGCGCGGCAACATTTGTGCTCGCCTCTTCAACCGCGCAGGCCGGTGGGCTTGCTCCAATCGCTGATCCTGAACCAACAACAATCGTGGCAGACGTCGCACCGCCATCATCGGCATCCAATTTGGTCGTGCCGCTTTTGCTGCTCGCCTTGGTCGCTTTGGCCTCATCCAATGGCGGCGGCGACGATGCAAACTTGGCGGCGGACATATTCGAGCCGAGCTGATCTCAAAGCATGGCTTCCAAACGGCCACAATTTTCTCAAACGCCCTCAACGGATCAACAATACGAGGCAACGTGTGATTATCAAGAAAGAGGTTCAAATGAAAACTCTAACTCTATTTGGCGCGGCAACATTTGTGCTCGCCTCTTCAACCGCGCAGGCCGGTGGGCTTGCTCCAATCGCTGATCCTGAACCAACAACAATCGTGGCAGACGTCGCACCGCCATCATCGGCATCCAATTTGGTCGTGCCGCTCTTGCTGCTCGCCTTGGTCGCCTTGGCCTCATCCAATGGTGGCAGCGACGATGCAGACTTGGCGGCGGACATAATCGAGCCACGCTGATCTCAAAGCATGGCTTCCAAACGGCCATACCTTTCTCAAACGCCCTCAACGGATCAACGATCCAAGGCAGCATGTGATTATCAAGAAAGAGGTTCAAATGAAAACTCTAACTCTATTCGGCGTAGCAACATTTGTGCTCGTCTCATCAACCGCGCAAGCCGGTGGGCTTGCCCCCATCGCAGATCCTGAACCAACAACAATCGTGGCAGACGTCGCACCACCATCATCGGCATCCAATTTGGTCGTGCCGCTCTTGCTGCTCGCCTTGGTCGCCTTGGCCTCATCCAGCGGCGGCAGCGACGATGCAGGTGCAGCGGCCACGCCAACAGACTTTACACCTGGCTAGATGACACCTCACTTTTCTGTCGATCATTTAACAAAATAAATTTTTAGCACCTGTCCATTTTCAGCGCGGCATCAGCTCCGACTGATGTCGCGCTACTATTACAAAATCCAATTTCAAAGGCACCGAAATGACACGACAAACCCGGCTTTCAAAAACCGCACTCCAAGACATGCTGATCAACACCCGCAAAATGACCTCACTGATTGATCGCGAAATGGCCGTCGCCGCCAGCGAGGTGAAACGCGAAACTGTGAACTGGGTCCCAATGTGGGTCGATTGGGGGCACACAGTCCGCTCTGACTGCACCACCGCAACCGCGATCCGGTCCATCACCGACAAGGGCGAGCTTTTGTGGTACGTGCGCCATGACAGCAAAAAGCACGGCTACCACTCCATCGCGTCTGACCCGTTCAGCGCAATCGCCGAGGCGATGGAGGCTTGGCGCAAACGCAAACGCGTGCGCAACCAATGGCCCGCCGTGCGCGAACTGTCACGTGATCTCATCGCAGGTCGCAAACATCTCACCCTCACAAGGGAAGACGCCGAACAAAGCGCGCTTTGCACCTTAGGCATCAACTGGTTTTGCGAACGGCTTCACATCAGTGAAAAACGAACGCTGTCAGGTCGCACCGCAGCGGTTTTGATGAAGGTCGAACCGCAAATGGGCTTTGTCATATTTGAGGCCGCTCAACGCTCCGGCCTCTGGGACAGCCACATTCAGAGCAGCCAGCAGCACAGCATACCAACGTCCATGAAACTCGGCGAATAGCCCATTTTAACCCTTTTTAACTATTTGCACCGCACGCTGCGTTAACGCAGCCAAATGGCCGAATACGGTGTACCGATTGTGTACAGCTTGTGCACAGGCTGTGACACGTCCATCGCCATAAAAATAAGGGGCTTTAACCACATACGGCGTTTGGTGTGCTAAGCTTGGGGCGCAAGGTTAACGATCTGCAAAATCTGGCCACGCGCACCGACGGAATACTGCACATCACCGCCGCCGTCTTGGCGGCAAATGATCAGCAAACGCACACCGTCAACTTCGCCTGCCAACGCATGGCAATCCGTGACCTCACCACCAAAATCAGCGACAAATTTCTGTGCAACCGCGTCAATAATCTCGGTCTCACCCACAGGCTGACCCATCCGAAACCCAAGGATCCCGGCAAGGACAACAAGTCCCGCAAACGGGGCAAACCACATCCAGCGCCTCACGCTATTGCCCCACCTATTCTGCCGCGATTGTCTGATAAACCGCGCTCACCTCGGCGCGAATGATCCGCGCGATCATGGCGCAATCGTCCTCGCTAAAGGTCAACGGCAGCCGCATATCAACAATCCCGGCCAGCACACGATCCGACGCCGGCATCGGCTCTGACGCCGCATAGCGCCAGCTGTCATATCGGCTGGTAAACCCCGTTGGTTCCGCACCGCCAAACCACTTCAGCTCAACACCGCGCGCCAGACACCGCGCCATAACATCCGCCACAGCCTGCGCCGACCAATCCAGCAACAAAAACTGGAACGACGACATGACATAGCGTTCCTCCTCAGGCCGCTCCACAATCGTCAGCCCCGGCACATCGCGCAGACCGTCTTCCATAACACGGTAACGGGCATTCCACCGTTCACATTGCGCTGCAAGGTCCGCCAATTGCGGACGCAGGATCGCCGCTCGCAAATTATCCATTCGCCCAGACACATTGGGTGTCTCATATTTGATCTGGGCAAACACCTCCGGCGGCGGCGCCGCGCGGTGGCGCTCAAACAGCATATAACTGCCCGACAACATAATCGCGCGCGCTGCGACCTCTGCATCATCCGTGATCAGAAACCCGCCTTCACCGGAATTGATATGCTTGTAGGTTTGCGTTGAATAACAACCAATTAGACCCGACCGGCCAGAGGGCACATCTTTCCAAGCCGCCCCCATCGTATGGGCGCAATCTTCGATCACGGTGATGCCCTTCCCCTCGCAAAGCGTGATCAACGCCTCCATGTCCGCCAGATGCCCGCGCATGTGCGACAGCATCAAAACCGATGCTTGATCCGCCTTTGCGGCAAGGTCCTCCAGATCAATGGTCAGCCCTTCGGTGACCCCCACAAAAACCGGCTGCGCGCCCACACTGGCAATCGCACCGGGTACAGGCGCGAGCGTAAAGGCATTGGTCAAAACCTTGTCGCCCGGTTTCACACCAATCGCGCGCAGGGCAGTCGCCATCGCATACCCGCCAGAAGCCACAGCAAGGCAGTATTTCGCCCCCGTGTAATCCGCGAATTCTTCTTCCAACAGGGCCGTCTCAGCGATCTCATCCCCTTGCGTGTTATAGCGATGCAATCGCCCCGACTGCATAACGCGCAACGCCGCCGCGATCCCCGCATCAGGGATCGGTTCTTGCTGGGTGAAACTACCTTTGAAAATCTCTGTCATAGGGCGTTTGTGGCGCTGGGAACCTGCCCGGTCAATAGCCGCTAACCGATCAACGATTTCACAACTTGCGATAAATTCGCATAATCATGCAGCAGGGCCTCTGGTTCCAACGCCGCCATGTCTTCGCCAGACGGTCCAAACGTCACCAAAATCGACGGACATCTCGCCGCTTTGGATGTATTCCGGTCGGTGTCGCTGTCCCCGACCAACACCAATTTATCCAAATCACCGCCAGCACGGCGTGCCGCCTCAAACAAATGCTCCGGGTCCGGCTTTCGCACCGGCAACGTGTCCGCCCCCACGAGGGAGGCAAAGGCATCACGCACACCCAATCGGGTCATCAAATCCTCTGCCAGCCCCTCTGGCTTATTGGTGCAAATCCCCACCGCATAGCCATCCGCCTTTAACGCCTCAACCGCGTCCATAGCACCCGGATACATGAACGAATGCCGATCCAAATCACGGGCATAATGCTGCAAAAGCAAGGGGTACTGGCGATCAACCTCTTCTTCACCAAACCCCTTTATGCGTCCAAATCCCAACCGCAGCATTGCACGCCCCCCCCGCAACGCCGTCCCAGCGTCCGTGCGAGGGTCGAGCAAGTCCCCAAGGCCAAGCCCGCGAAAGCACGCATTGGCCGCCGCGATCAAATCGCCGCTGGTATCAGCCAAAGTTCCATCAAGATCGAATATCACACAGCGCATCACGGCCCCCATTATGGTTAATCATTCTGTAACCAAGCGACATCACAAGTGAAAGCAGATCGCTTGTGCTGCGCCCAAAATCGGCTAGAGGTAGTAAAAAAGAAAAACAAAGGCACCAAATGGCAGTTGCCCTCATCATTTTGGCCGCAGGCAAGGGGACACGGATGCAATCCGACCTCCCCAAAGTTCTGCATGAAATCGCAGGCGCGCCCATGCTGACCCACGCATTGCGCGCCGGGGCAACGCTGGAACCGGACAAAACCGTCGTCGTGGCTGGACATGGCGCAGATTTGGTAACTGCCGCCGCGCATGACTACGACCCTGACATCACAATCGCCCTGCAAACAGAACAACTCGGCACCGGCCACGCCGTGGCCCAAGCCCGCGACGCGCTCAAAGGTTTCACGGGCGACGCGATTGTCCTCTACGGCGACACCCCCTTTATACGCGAAGAAACGCTAACCGCGATGCTAGATGCGCGCTCAAAGGCAGACATCGTCGTCCTCGGCTTTGTTGCCGCCGATCCCGCACGCTATGGACGGCTGATCACCAACGGCGACACGCTGGAAAAGATCGTTGAATTTAAGGATGCAACCGATCAAGAAAAGTCCGTAATCCTCTGTAATAGCGGCGTTATGTGCGCGGACGCCGCAACCCTGATCGACCTCGTTGCAAACCTTTCAAACGACAACGCCGCTGGCGAATACTACCTCACCGACATCATCGCAGAGGCCGCTAAAATCGGCAAAACCGCCACGGTTGTAGCCTGCGATGAAGCCGAAACACTGGGCGTGGATAACCGGGTCAGCTTGGCCCGTGCTGAGGGTATTTTCCAATCCCAAAAGCGCGACACCCTGATCGCAGATGGCGTGCAAATGTTCGCCCCCGACACCGTCTTTTTCGCCTATGACACTGAAATTGGCCGCGACACAGTGATCGAACCCCACGTGGTTTTCGCCAAAGGCGTCACCGTCGAAAGCGGCGCAACGATCAAAGCGTTCAGCCATCTCGAAGGATGCCACGTCGCCCGCGGCGCAACCGTCGGCCCTTATGCCCGCCTGCGCCCCGGCGCGGAACTGGCCGAAAACGCCAAGGTCGGCAACTTCAGTGAAGTCAAAAACGCCACCATCGGCGAAGGGTCCAAGGTCAATCACCTGTCCTACATCGGCGATGCCGCGCTTGGTAAAAACGTCAACATTGGCGCAGGCACCATCACCTGCAACTATGACGGCGTGTTCAAACATCACACATCCATCGGCGATAACGCCTTTGTCGGGTCCAACACCATGTTGATCGCACCCGTGTCAGTCGGCGCCGATGCCTTAACGGCCAGCGGGTCAGTCATAACAGAAAACGTTCCAGATCAGGCACTTGCCATTGGACGTTCACGTCAAACCAACAAACCAAAACTGGCAAAGCGTCTAATGGACGCCTTGCGAGCGAAGAAAGCGAAAGGCAAATAACCATGTGCGGAATTGTCGGCGTTCTAGGAGACCACGAAGCAGCACCCGTTTTGGTCGAGGCGCTAAAGCGATTGGAATATCGCGGCTATGACAGCGCCGGGATTGCGACAATCAACAACGACAAACTCGACAGTCGCCGCGCCGTTGGCAAACTCGCCAACCTGTCCGACCTCCTGGTCCACGAACCCTTGGCCGGAAAGGCCGGGATAGGGCACACCCGTTGGGCCACCCACGGCGCGCCATCGGTGGAAAACGCCCACCCCCACAGCGCCGCGCAAGTCGCCGTCGTCCACAACGGAATTATTGAGAATTTCAAAGAGTTACGTGGCTTTCTTGCCAAAAATGGCCTGAACCACAACACTGACACCGATACCGAAGTCATCGCCCTTATGGCGCAGCACTTCCTCAACCAAGGGCTCGGCCCGCGCGACGCGGCGGAACAAACCATCGCCCGGCTCGAAGGGGCCTATGCGCTCTGCTTCCTCTTTGACGGCCACGACGATCTCTTGATCGCCGCGCGCAAAGGCTCCCCTCTCGCCATCGGGCACGGCCTGGGCGAAATGTTCGTTGGATCAGACGCCATCGCCCTGGCCCCAATGACCGACAAAATCACCTACCTCGAAGAAGGCGACTGGGCTGTTATATCCCGTAATGACGTCGAAATCTGGGATGCAGGCGGCAACCTTGCTAACCGCGACATGAAGATTATCCAGATCGACACAGCCCGCGTCGACAAGGCCGGTTACAAACACTTCATGGCCAAAGAAATCGCCGAACAGCCAACCGTTCTCCAAGGCGCATTGTCCCACTATATCGCCAACGATGAAATCAAATTGCCCGCACCCGGCATCGATTTCACCAAGATCGAGCGCCTGACCCTCGTGGCCTGCGGCACAGCCTACTACGCTTGTATGGTTGCGAAATACTGGTTTGAACAACACGCGCGAATGCCCGTTGAAATCGACGTGGCCTCTGAATTCCGCTACCGCGAACCGCCCGTGACCAAAGGCACAGCCGCCCTATTCGTCAGCCAATCCGGCGAAACCGCCGACACTCTCGCCGCTCTGCGCTATATGCAAGGCAAGGCTGACAGCATCCTGTCCGTGGTCAACGTCCCCGAAAGCTCCATCGCGCGCGAAAGCGATCTCGCATTGCCCATCTTGGCCGGCGCGGAAATCGGCGTCGCCTCGACCAAGGCGTTCACCTGCCAACTAACAACCCTTGCCATTCTGGTCCTCAAGGCTGCGCAAGATCGCGGGCATATGACCGCCGAACAGGTCGCAGAAAAGCTAACCGCGCTCAAAGGACTGCCCGGCGTTCTAAACGCCGCACTAGGCATCGAAGGGCAAGCCAGTGCGATCAGTCAAGAACTCGCCGAAGCCCGCGACATCCTATTCCTTGGGCGCGGTCAGATGTATCCCCTCGCCCATGAGGGCGCGTTAAAGCTAAAAGAAATCAGCTACATACACGCCGAAGCTTACGCATCAGGTGAGCTCAAGCACGGCCCCATCGCATTGGTCGACCCCAACGTCCCCGTCATCGTTATGGCCCCCCGTGACGCGCTCTTTGAAAAGACAGTCAGCAACATGCAAGAAGTCATGGCGCGCGGCGGTAAGGTCCTGCTAATCTCAGACGTGCGCGGTCTTGAAGAAGCGGGTGAAGGCGCATGGGCTCGCCTCGCAATGCCCATCGTCGATGATTTCCTCGCCCCGATCCTATACGCTATTCCAGCGCAGCTGATCGCCTACCACACTGCCATCGCTAAGGGCACAGATGTGGATCAGCCGCGCAATCTGGCAAAATCCGTCACAGTCGAATGACCTGGCCCGTACCAACCACCCTCATCGGTCAGCATGTGCGCCTTGAACCGCTGGAACAAGCACATGCCGCTGACCTTCAGGCGGCCTCTGCAGCGCTTGGCCAGAAATGGTACACACCGATCCCCGCCCCCGACATGATCGCAGCAGAGATCACGCGCCGCAACGCCGAACCCAATATGACCGCCTTTGCCCAATGCCTGCCCGATGGTCGCGCGGTTGGCATGACGACCTATATGAACACGACCAAGGCGGACCGCCGGGTCGAAATCGGATCAACGTGGGTATCGCCAGAGGTACAGCGTTCCAAGTTCAACACAGAGGCCAAACTCCTCCTCCTCACCCACGCGTTTGAGGATTTGAACTGCATCCGTGTCGAACTGCGCACGCACCGCATGAACCACCAGTCCCGGGCCGCAATAGAACGCCTCGGCGCGCAGCTAGAAGCGATCTTGCGCAATCACATGATCATGCCCGACGGCACCTACAGGGATACAGCGGTCTATGCGATCATTGAAAACGAATGGCCGACGATCAAAACTCATCTGGAACACAAACTCACATGACGCCTGATGACGCCCTCGCCCAACTTGGCAGCAACCCGCAAAAGGCCGCCGAAATGGCCACCTATCATAAGATTGAACGCCCCTATCTGGGAGTCGCAAACCCCACCATCGACGCAAAAGTCAAAGAATGGCGCGCCGTCATCGACCTGCCAACACGCCTGTCCCTCGCATCTGGCCTCTGGGATAGCAACATACACGAAGGACGCTTGGCCGCCGCGAAACTACTTACGCAAGCCCGCATCCGCCCCGACGACACCGACGCATGGAACCTGATCGCGTCGTGGGTACCCAGCTTTGATGCTTGGGCCGTCGCCGATCATGCCTGCATCGCCGGTCAAAAGCGCCTCGTTTGGGAACCCTCCCGTTTGGACGAGGTCGAACGCTGGACCACGTCCGACCATATCTGGACACGTCGCGCAGCGCTTGTGATCACCCTGCCGTGGACCAAACAGAACTTTCCAAAACCGGATGAACTGGTCGCACGCGACCGCATCCTTGGCTGGGCAGCTTCTTATGTCGATGACCCTGATTGGTTCATTCAGAAATCAATCGCATGGTGGCTGCGCGATCTGTCCAAACATGATGCACCGCGCGTCGTTTCCTTCCTTGAAACCTACGGCGAACGCATGAAACCTTTCGCTTTCAAAGAAGCTTCGCGGAAACTGGCTTGAGGGTTCGCGCGCACTACGTCAATCTGCAACCAACCAGAGGAGAGTGCCAATGCCCGTCAAGAATCGTTTTTCCGAAATGCTGCCCGAACTCACCGCGATCCGGCGCGATTTGCATGAACATCCAGAAATCCTGTTTGATACGATCCGCACCGCCAAAGTCGTCGAAGACAAGCTGCGCGAATACGGTGTCGATGAAATCGTCACCGGCATTGGCCGCACCGGCGTTGTTGGCGTGATCAAAGGAAAGACGAATAAATCTGGCAAAACCATTGGCTTACGCGCCGACATGGATGCGCTTCCTATCCATGAACAAACCGGGCTGCCCTATGCCTCCAAAACAGATGGCGCGATGCATGCTTGCGGCCACGACGGCCACACAACCATGCTTTTGGGCGCGGCGAAATACTTGGCCGAAACCCGCAATTTTGACGGCACAGCCATCGTGATCTTTCAACCCGCCGAAGAAGGCGGCGGCGGTGGTCGTGAAATGTGCGAAGACGGCATGATGGATCGCTGGAAGATTGACGAAGTCTACGGCATGCACAATTGGCCGGGTATCGAGGCCGGCACATTCGGCATCCGCCCCGGCCCCTTCTTCGCCGCAGCCGACCAGTTTGATATTTACGTCGAAGGGCGCGGTGGCCATGCCGCCAAACCGCAGGAAACGGTGGATACCACCGTGATCGCCTCACACATCGTCATCGCGCTACAAACCATCGCCAGCCGGAATGTGGACCCCGTAGAACAGGTCGTCGTCAGCGTGACCTCTTTCGTCACATCCTCCACCGCGCACAACGTGATCCCGCAAAAGGTACACCTGCGAGGCACCGTGCGGACATTGTCGCATGAGGTGCGCAAACAAGCCGAAGAACGCCTGACCGCGATCGCAGAAGGCACCGCCGCCACTTTTGGCGGCACAGCTGATGTCCAATACCACCACGGCTATCCGATCATGGTCAATTCAGACGAACAAACCGAATTCGCAGCAGAGGTTGCAAAGGGTGTCAGCGGTGATTGCGCCACAGCCCCCCTCGTCATGGGTGGCGAAGATTTCGCCTATATGCTCGAAGAACGCCCCGGCGCGTACATCCTTGTCGGCAACGGTCCCGGCGCCAGCGTGCATCACCCGGAATACAACTTTAACGACGACGTCATCCCGTCGGGATGCAGCTGGTACGCCGAAATCGTGGAACAGAGACTGCCCGTATCCTGATCACTGAAAGCGAGCAACCTCGGCGCAATCACCAGTATCATCTTGCCCTAAATACTCTGGGGTCCGGGGCAACGCCCTGGGACATCAGCCGCCTGTGTGGCTCATATGGCGGCTGACCTGACCATCGGCCCTTTGGCGGGAGTAATCAAAATCATGGCCCTTGGGTTTTAGCGCAATCGCTGCACGGATCGCGTCTTCCAAAGCACCATCCCCTTCAGACGATCGCAAAGGCGCGCGCAAATCCGAATGCCCCTCTTGGCCAAGGCATGTATAAATCTCTCCAGTGCAGGTGATCCGCACACGGTTACAGCTTTCGCAGAAATTGTGGCTCAACGGCGTGATAAAGCCGACCTTTTGCCCGGTGTTTTCAAGTTGCACGTATCGCGCCGGGCCACCTGTCTTTTCCGGTAGATCGGTGATCGCTGTGCGTTCTGCAAGCTGTGCGCGCACATCTTCCAGCGACCAATATTGCCCAAAGCGATCTTCGTTGCCCAAATCACCCATTGGCATAACTTCGATAAACGTGATGTCCATGTCCCGCTCTGCACACCAATCGGTCAGGTCAAACAGTTCAGGTTCATTAAATCCTTTAAGGGCAACCGTGTTGATCTTAACCCGCAACCCCGCCTTTTGCGCCGCATCAATCCCGCGCAGAACCTGCGGCAACCGGCCCCAGCGCGTGATGTCTGCAAACTTTGCCTCATCCAGCGTGTCCAGCGACACATTCACCCGGCGCACACCCGCAGCATATAGATCGTCGGCAAAGCGTTCCAGCTGGCTACCATTGGTCGTCAGCGTCAATTCCTCTAGCGTTCCCGCTTCAAGATGACGCCCCATCCCATTGAAAAACGTCATAATATCGCGCCGCACCAAAGGCTCCCCGCCCGTGATGCGCAGCTTGCGTATGCCAAGCCGGATAAAGGTTGAACATAAACGGTCCAATTCCTCTAACGTCAAAAGGTCCTTCTTGGGCAAAAAGGTCATGTTTTCAGACATGCAATAGACACAGCGAAAATCACAACGATCCGTGACCGATACCCGAAGGTATTCGATGGTCCGGGCGAATGGGTCAATCAAAGGCGGTTCCATGTCCTAACATCTAGGGGCGGGCGCGACCCCGCGCAAGCACGAACAGAAGGCTTGATGGTCGGCAGGTCAGTGCGTAACCTGCCGCCTATGAAACGCATAATGATCCTCACCCCCCTTTTGCTCGCCGCATGTGAATCCCCCTCATTGCAAGGCTTGCTGACACCAACTTCTGCGCCGGCGGAACAATCACAGACGATATCGCCACAGGCGCGGCCTGAACAAACGCTGGACCCAACGCCGCCACCACCACCACCCCCAAGCGCGCGCACCGTCGAACAGTTTGACACAACCACCGCCGAGGATCGCGAGGAGGCGTTAGAAGTGGCCGCACCTGCAGGTGAGGTCGCGCTTGGCACCACCAATGCCTCTCTCGGTTCCCCAACCGATCCGGGCATCTGGCTCAAAACGCCTTTGGTTTCCACACTCACAGCAGGGCGCGTTGAATATCCTGCAAACGGGAACACCGTGAACATTGAATTGCGCCCCTCGGGCGGGTCCGCTGGATCGGCAAGCCAAATCAGCCTCGCAGCAATGCGCCTGCTAGAGATTCCGCTCACCGAATTGGCCGACATCACCGTCTTTGCGCAATAAAGCCTTGGGACGAGCAGCCATAGTTTTTGTAGCGCGATTTTCTTTGGCATCCGGCGCCCAACCCTGCGCATCCATCAAGCAATTTGTGCAATCCCCAGCCTGACCGTCAAACAAGGTAGCCTGCGAAAGAATTTGACTTGATAGTCAAAATAGACCTGTTACCGTCCACGTTAACAAATGCGGCACACCGCAAATAAAGACCAATATATTTCAGCACTTGGGAGGTGCGTATATGCCCAACGGGGGGGCGCCTGTACTTGACGTGCGAAACCTGAAAACGGTTTTCAAAACGCGCAATGGCGAAGTGCATGCGGTAAACGACGTCAGCTTCAGCCTTGAACCCGGCGAACTTCTGGGCGTGGTCGGAGAAAGCGGTTCGGGAAAATCGGTCACCATGATGTCCCTGCTCGGGTTACTCCCCTCGCCTCCGGCTGACGTGCGCGGCGGGCAAGTGCACTTTGAAGGGATGGACCTGCTCGACGTCCCCTTTGAAACCTTGCGCAGCGTCCGTGGCGGCAAGATCGGCTTCATTTTCCAAGATCCCATGACCTCGCTCAACCCCGTGTTCAAGGTCGGCATGCAAATCATGGAACCCCTGCGCAAACACATGGGGCTGGATAAGAAAGCCGCGCGTATACGTGCCCGCGAATTGCTGGAACTGGTTGGCATCCCAGACGCCGACGCCCGCCTAGACGACTACCCTCACCAGTTTTCCGGCGGAATGCGCCAACGCGTCATGATCGCAATCGCATTGGCCTGTGATCCCAAGGTTCTGATCGCCGATGAACCGACAACCGCGCTTGACGTGACGATCCAAGCGCAAATCCTTGAATTGATGCAAGAACTGCGCACCAAACTTGGTATGGCTGTGATCTGGATCACCCATGACCTTGGCGTGATTGCGGGAATCGCGGACCGCGTCATGGTGATGTACGGCGGTCAAGTGGTGGAACATGCACCCGTGCAGGAATTGTTCCAGAACCCGCAGCACCCCTATACCAAGGCGCTCTTGACCACGATCCCCAAGGTCAGCGGCGACCGTGCCAAACGCCTGACCATCATCGAAGGCCAGCCGCCGATCATGGGCGCCGCCCCCGCCGCCTGCCCGTTCATGGATCGCTGCCCGGTGGCCATACCCGTTTGTGCCCGCAAGAATCCAACCCGGTTCGAAGTCAACGACGGCCACGACGCGGCCTGTTTCCTGATTGACCCGCTGGAGGTCGCCCATGC